>JAHRFV010000029.1 GCA_019084435.1 Dethiosulfatibacter sp. | reverse complement strand
TTTACCCCAAATTCATTAAAGTGTAGTATACTATTGTACATAAAAAGAAAGCTCCTTCTGTTAGATTTTGTTGCCAAACTTATCATAACATGAAAGAGACTTTCTTTTTATATTTTTTTCCTACAATAACTTTACGCTAAGGTGCTCATTTATCAAACTTTCTCAGATTTGCATAAGTGACTATACATCCTATAATCATAAACGGTAAACCAATATGTGGTGTGACCTGACCAGATGTAAATACTGGAAACACCCCCCTAATAATCAATAGAGCTGCGACTAAGGCTAGCATGAACTTCTGAGCAACCATAACTCTCTCATTACCAATTCCAGATTTTGGGATTAGAATTAAGACAGTCATGATTATTGAAAGTATAAACATAACCCAACCTGGAATAAGATTATATCCCGTGATAGCTGGTACTATTCTAGATGAGCCACCCATAAAGTACTCTCTGACACCATGCCAAGGCATGAAAATGCCAACTACTATTAGAAAAATACCGATTAACATGTTTTTTTCATTTTTATCCATTTTATCCACCTCCACAAATCATTTAAATCCTATACAAAAATAGACGTGATTTAGACCATAATGTTCCGATTAGCGAGAACTTAATTGACTTCTTCAGGCAAAAATGCAGTCAACAACGAAACAATTGCAACGCTTAAAGTTGCTGCTCCAAGCCAAATAGATCTCATTGGAAACACAGAAGTCAAGAAAAGATAATCCCTGGTAGCGATCCAACATAAAATCGCTGTCAAAAGGATAAAAACACTGAATTGTAATATTCTCAATAGACAAAATCCTCTGTTCAGTACTCTGAATTTACGTCTTCCTGTTGACACACCAGATATTAATCTAAATAATTGCCACAGAACGATGAGAAAAATTAAACCTATTATAAATTGCAATCCCATGATTGCATAAATGATATTGCTCATCCCAACTGAATCGTAGCCATTCCATTCTGTCCAGTCTTTTAGAATATAACTAATCAAAGGCCAGCTTCTCTGACTATTTGTCAGAATTACAATCCCATCACCCGTTTCGGGAATTGCATGAAAATGGGTCATCAAACCATTGCCTTGACCTCCATGCCAAATAGCTTTCAAATCTTTGGAACTGTCATCAATAAAATGTCCCAATCCATACCATCTGGACACATAACGATACACACCTTCAATACTAACAGCAGGATGATACATTCTAAGTATGCTTTCAGATGACAATACTGGGTTGTCAGACATGCCAGCGACGACAAATTTGGCAATGTCCTCTACGCTAGCGAAAAGCCCGCCAGAAGCTTTTTCCGGATAGACATAAACAGGAACTGGCTTTCCTTTAGTATTATATCCAACTGGTGCTTCAGGTTTTATTTTTTCACTCCAAATGAAAGTAGCCGTTTCCATATTTAGTGGAACCAATACTTCTTCTGACATAAATTCTTCAAACGGCAAACCAGTCACATCTTCAATCATTAGTTCAAGTAGATTATATCCCACATTCGAGTATGAAAATGATCGCCCTGGTTCCTGAAAAAGCCTTACTTCTTTAGTCAAATTATCTCTCAAACTGGGTATCGGAACATTTGTTGGATACTGGTCCATCACATCTCCTAACACCAATCCTGAAGTATGTGTCAGTAACTGTCTGACAGTAATTTCATCGAAAGAATCATCCGATATTGGCATGTCCCAACTGCTGATATATTGGTTTATAGGATTGTCCAGATCAATCAAACCTTTCTCAGCTAATCTCAGGACACCCCATGCTGTTACAGATTTTGAAATGGATTGCACACGACAAACAGTATCTGTTGTCATTTTTCTCTTATATTCCAGATCTGCATATCCATAGGCGTTGATCCAAACAACCTCTCCTTTTTCAATCAAGGCTATGCTGAGACCTGGGATTTTGTAAATTTTCATCAACTTGTTGATTTGTTCGTCTAAGCTGAATGTAAATCCGTCAATACCAACAGCATTGGCTTTAATGTGCACACATGGCGACAGCAACAACATCAGTGTTATAAAAATAATAACTAATCTTTTTATCATTGATCCAAACATTATGACTCTCCTTGTTTAATGATTACAGGTTCCATAATATGCTAAGTCATGCGATTATCGAGTCAGTTTTTAGTGCATTTCTGTAAAGGTATACTCTTGCCATCCCCATTTACCGGCACCGTCTATCGGAAGGTTTTTGAATCGAGCATTGTTAGCATCATAAAATGCATCACTTACTATCGGAAAAAACGGCAAATCTCGCGCTAGAAGCGACTGTGCTTCTTTATAAATCACAGCTCTTTCCTCCTGATTGTCAGTTCTAATTCCTCTTCTCATCAACTCGTCAAAATCTGGATTTTTATAGTCTGCAAAATTACCATAGGATCCACTACCATATCTTAGTCCTAACTGAGAAGGATCTGGTCCCATGAATCCCCCCTGCAATTCAAGGATAAAGTCTCTATCAATAACCACTTTTTCAAACCATACATTAAACTCATTTACCTGAATTATTAGTTCTATGCCAGCCTGCTTGAGTGTAGCTTCCATTAGCTTAGCGACATCAGAATAGCCATAGTCATCGTAAACATCCAAGGTTATGCCTCGTATATAATAACCATCTGCATCCTTTGTGTATCCCGCTGATTCTAGAATGTCAACTGCATTGTCAATACTATATGCAGGTGAAGTCTGCTCTTTGTTGCTCACCCATTCGATCATCTCTGGATACATTGCATACTCTGGTTTTCGTACCCCATTATATACTTTTTGTGATATTTCTTCTTTGTCAACTGCTGAGGCAATAGCACGTCTGACACTTATATCCTGAACCAAGTCATGATTTAAATTGAATACGATTCTTGTTGGTGAAGGATACTCGTTAAGCATCATTCTGATATCAGAATTGGATATCAACTCATCAACATTTGCAGATGGTATGGCTTCAAGTACATCAATCTGACCACTTATTAATGCCTGAACAGCGGTTGCGTCATCAGGTATGATCGAAAAAATCAGTCTATCCAGTTTTGGTGCACCGTCATGGTATGATTCATTGGATACCAAAACAATGCTTTGCCCTTGTGTATAGTTATCAAACTTGAAAGGACCCGATCCAACAGGTTTCATAGAGGCTGGGTTGTCCTCCCATGAAATATCTGTGTTAAAAATGTGCTCGGGTAATATAAATGTCGCATAAAGTCCCAGAGATGCAATAAATGAAACATCAGGCTCGTTTAGTATGAAAATTACCGTATAGTCATCGGGACAATCTATGGATTCCACTATACTCATTGAATCATAAAAGAAATAATTTTCATTTGCTTTAATCGTATCAAATGTATACTTGACATCTTTACTCGTCAAAGAAACGCCATCATGCCATTTAGCATCATTCTTCAAATGAAACGTAATTCTTGTGCCTTCATCACTAACAGTCCATTCTTTCGCCAAGTCCGGTATGATTTGCTTCGATACATCAAGCTTGACCAATCTGTTAAATATGTTTTGTACAATTGAATAGGAAGAATCGTCAGGCATAATTGAAGGATTGAACGACATTGGGTCTCCAAATGTTCTAACCACAAGTACCTCATCTTGCGCTTCAACGTCAGAACATCCCCCTAGTATTGTCATCGCTAAAGCAATGATGATTATTATTGTTATAATTTTTTGTTTCATGTTACCTCCCTAAATCCATATGTATTCTATCGCAAGCTACCAGATGTCCTTCTCCGACATCATGATCAGCAGGATATTTATTGTGGCAATTTTGTATAGCCTTATAGCACCTTGGTGCAAAATAGCATCCTCGTCTAGTTTGTACAGAGTCAACACCAGAATTGACAGTCCGCTTAAAGCTAGAATCCGGATTGATAGATAGACTGTAGTTCATCAGCATTTTGGTATAAGGATGCTTCGAGTTCTTGAGAATTTCATCCTTATGTCCATATTCAACAATTCGACCCATGTACATGACAGCGATCTTATCCGATATTTGCCTTGTAATGTTAAGATCGTGGCTAATGAATACCACAGCTGTTTCCTTATCTTTGGAGAGTCCGATTAGGAGATTAACAATATCAGCCCTAATCGAAGCATCTAACATTGATACCGGTTCATCCGCTATGATAAGGCTAGGTTCAATCATTAAGCTCCTTAGTATTGATAATCGTTGCAGCTCCCCTCCAGACAATTCATGAGGATATTTATCCATCAATGCTTCAATCGATTTAAAACCTCCCGATTCCAATATCCTCAAGCACATTTTCCTTCTTTCATTATGCGATAATCCAATTTGATGGATCTGTAATGGACGTGTCATTATTCGTTCGACTGTATCTCTTGGGTTAAACGTATCGAAGGGATTCTGAAAAATGATTTGAACTGATCTTCTAAGTTTCTTATTGTTTCTTAGTGTGAGGGATTCTATCGATTCACCATTAATCATAATGTCTCCGCTAGTCGACTTTTCCAACATGGCTATCATTCTGCCCAGAGTTGATTTTCCACAACCACTTTCTCCAATTATGCCCAGTATTTCACCCTTGCCTATTTGGAGAGAGACCTGATCTACAGCTTTGATCCAACTTTTCTCCTTATTAATCAGATTCAATCCATAGTTCGGAGGATACCACTTAGATGCTTGATCTAAAATGACAATTTTTTCTAGATTATTTATTCTCTTATCTGTCGTCATCGGTTTCAATAATCTCCATATGTATTTAGTGTGTTGGCATCCAACAGCGCTTTCGTGTAATGGTGTTTCGGATTATTAAGTACATTTTGAACCAAACCTGTTTCCAACAGCTCGCCTTCATACATCACAGCTATCTTATTGCAATAAGAAGCGACAACCGATAGGTCATGAGTAATAATAATTCTTGTCAAGTGCATCTTTCTGCTCAAATCAGCAATCTCATCCATTAGCTGCACTTGAGTTATCACATCCAAGCCAGTTGTAGCTTCATCCATAATCAACAGTTTAGGTTGATGAATCAGACTCAATGCAATTGATACTCTTTGAATCATGCCTCCTGACAACTGATGAGGGTATGAATCATACACCTTCCGGGATAAATTCATCGACTCAAGCAAATAGATGAATCGATTCTCTATTTCTTTTCTTGTTGCTTTGGGATAATGTACCCGATAGATATCTTCAACATGCGTTCTTATTTTATGTACAGGGCTAAAAGAACTCATAGATTTTTGAAAAACGATGGCTAGTTCAATCAACCGAACACTATTGAGTTCATTGACTGTCATTTCAGACAGAATGTGATTGTTAAACAAAACCTTACCGGTTATAACGGCTCTATCTTTCGACAAAAGTCCCAGCATTCCCATAGCAAGTGAGGATTTGCCAGATCCAGATTCCCCCACGATTCCTAAAGTGTCTCCAGTGTTTAACTTAAAGCTAATATTTCTGACAGCATGTACTTGATTATCTGCATTTCTGTTTTTATATGTAATGCAATAATCTTTCAACTCCAATATTCTACTCATTTAGCCACTCTTCCTATTAATGTATTTGGGATTAAGCACATGGTTAAGCCCGTCGCTTAGCAGATACAAAATTGTAACTGTCACCACAATCGCTAGACCGGGAAACACAGAAATCCACCAAGCAGTACCAACATAAGACTTACCGGCATAGATCATCTGTCCCCAGCTTATGACATAGGGATTTCCCAAACCTAAAAATCCCAAACTGGCTTCAAGCAGAATCGCATTTGACATTATAAGCGTAGTATTAGCAATTACAGGCATCATTCCGTTAGGCAGAATATACCTGAACAGAATCTGAAATCCATTCTCTCCGATTGATCTTGCACCAACGATGAATGTCCTCTCTTTCAGTGACAGTACCTGTGATCTCATCAGCTTGGCATTTCCGGTCCAAGTAGTCAGTCCTATTACCATTATCACATTAAACAGGCTGTTTCCAAATAAGGCTATAATCAACAGTAAGAGAAAAAAGACAGGGATCATCATAAGACCATTGATGATTTCTGATACAATCTGGTCAACTCTCCCGCCACAAAACCCCGCAAAGCCACCGATGCAGATACCCAATATACCAGATATCATAGCTGACACTGTAGCGATCACCAGAGATGTTCTAGCGCCATATATCAACATGCTGAAAATGTCCTGCCCCAACTGGTTAGCACCCAATACATGTCCATTTTCACCAATACCACTTAAAAAATATGGACCGAAATAATAAGGATCATGTGTCGCCAACGCATTAGAGAAAGTTACAATACTAATTAGAAAGAGTATGCCATAGCACCCCAGTCGAAGCTGTAAATCACTGTTGATGATTTTCTGTATAGTTTTTATTTTCATCAGCAACTCCCTAATACCTTATTCTAGGGTCAAAAGCCACATACACAAGATCTATCGCCAGCATGACAATTGCAACCAGAACAGATGCAACTAGATATACGCCCATCAGTACAGGATAGTCTCTCTGAGATATTGCACTTACAATCATTTTGCCTGTTCCTGGCCATGAGAATACAATTTCAGTTAGAGCGACACCTGTAATCATATATGCCATAGAAATACCCACTAGTGTGATTATGGGTAAGATAGCATTCTTAAATATATACTTATTAAATATCATTTTCTCACTCATACCTACAGCTCTTAAAGTCATAATATAATCTTCATCTTTAACCTGAAGAATAGATGATTTGGCGACTCTGAAGTAGCTGGGAATCTGAATAAGAATCAATGTTGAAACTGGTAGAATCATATGTCTGAGAACCTCTATCAGATATCTTAATCCAGTAACAGATGTCCTGACATCTGACATACCATAGGCCGGAAACCATTTTAGTTTTGAAGCAAACAGGATTATCAACATAAGCCCTAGCCAGAATGAGGGTGTTGCATTAAACAGATAGGCTAGCCCAGAAAAAACCACGTCAAAAAGCGACCCTTCCTTCCTGGCCGCTATTATCCCAAAACTTGTACCGATTAACAATGCGAATGTAGTAGATATTAGCGTCAACAACAAAGTTGGCTTCAATCCTTCATAAATCATTTGAGTAACTGGACGGTTATAGATTATTGAAACTCCCAAATCACCACTGAATATCAATTTCAGGTAAATTAAATATTGGGCTGATAATGGTTTATCAAGTCCGTATTTCTCTTCCAATGCTGATCTTAAGTCAGGATTGTCATGTTCCTTCCCCATAAGTGTTTTAATCGGATCTCCAGGAGCAATCTTGATAATGATAAAATTGACGGTTAAAATAATGAAGACAGTTAATATTCCTGCAAATAGTCTTTTAACCAGATATCCTCTCAAGGTTTCCTCCTAATGAACAACTTATAATTGGTCCTATAATACTTATGACGGTGAAATCAGATTTATTGTTCCCGTTAAAATTCTCTATTGTTGAATCTTATCGGCTTCAATATCCTCACCATTCTGATGTATGATCATACCAGTTGTTTTTCCATCAAGATCTTTTACAAATGTCAATTGGATATCCAAAACCTCATGAAAGAAAAAATCTTCTGAAGCAGGATAAAAAAGTTGGCTTGAGGTGTCAGGTGTTTTTAAGTATAAGTGCTCTCCGTCTGTTGTGACTTCAAGGATAATCTGCGGGTGTTGATATTTTCCCGCATAATCTTGATAAATGCTTGGATCTACTATCGCTATATCATGTTGAACAACCTCTGAAAGCCCGAACTCCTTCAATACATCGGCTTTCACAACCTCTACGGTATGGGTGGATCTTGATTGAGTAAAATACAGAACAATTATGTTCTCATTCGGTATTACAAACCCAATAGTGCCATCTGATCCACCATGACCGAAAGCACTGTCTACTTCCCAGAGATAGCCGTAATTATTGCTAAATCCATTGGGTTGCAATGCTTGGGAAACCATTTGCTCAGAGATATACTGTTTTGAATCTATCTTCCCGTCATTCAACCACATGTATAGAAATTTTGCATAATCCAGTGTTGTAGAGTAAACCCCGCCACTTGCTCTGAAGTATGGCACTAACGGAGGCTTAGAATTATCCCAGTATTTGACGTATCCATCTCCCATTCTCAAATAAGTAGCACTTATTCTAGACCTTTTGTCTGGCTGACTATCCAAGGTGCAAAAGGTGTCTGTCATGTTTAATGGCGTAAAAATATTCTTTTGGATAAATTCCTCAACAGGCATGCCTGTAACCTCTGCAATGACAGCACCAAGTACAGCAACTCCTGCGTCGCTGTATCTATACATGGTGCCTGGCTCCACTTCAGGACCCGCAGTACCTATATCGTCTACCACCTCTCTTAGTGAGCCGTGGTCTTCAAAATCTTTGGGGCAACCAGGTTGACCAAATCCACCTGTATGTGTTATCAGATGTCCAATCGTGATCATTCCCGATTTATCATTGTCAAATGAACCCAAATGCTTTGAAACAGGATCGGAAAGATTTAGCATACCTTGTTCAACCAACATCAAGGCAGCGGTTCCAGTTATGGGTTTGGTCATGGAGCGAATTCGGAAAATAGTGTCATATTTCATCGGTATATCCATTTCCTTGTCCATCCATCCATAAGACTCGTGGATCAAAATATTTCGATTTTCTATCACAAGCAATTGGGCTCCAACTATTTCACCATCTTCGACCCAATCATTAATAAGTTGTAAGACATTATCAAACTTAGCTATGTTGTCAGCCTTATCATCATCTTCACTTACTGTGAAGAAATCATCTGTGTTCAATGATCCAATATCGCTTTGACTGTTACAAGCCCCTAAAATAAGGCAAAACAACACTGTCATTATGTAAAACCCAATATTATTTCTATCCATCTCGTTTTACCTCGAAACTTAAATCTCAAATAACCTTTTTAATTCCAAAAAGACTGATTCTCTCATCCTTTTCAATTATTTCTCTCAGCTTTTGCCTGCCTCTGCTGATTCTCGATTTGACTGTTCCCAAGCTACAAGTCAGAATATCAGAGATTTCCTCATAACTGAAATCCTGAATATCCCTCAATATAATAGCGGTTCTGAAATCATCATCAAGTTGATTCAATGCCTCTACAACCATCTTTTGTGTTTGTTTTCTTTCAAATATCTCATCCGGCGATGGGCGATGATCCTCTATCTCAATCTGGAACTCATTATGTTCTGTTTGTATAGACTTATCAATTGAAATAACTGTCGTTTTATGTTTCCTTATGTAATCCAGGCATGTGTTGACCACAATCCTGTAGATCCATGTCCGGAAACTGGAGTCCATCTTAAAACTTTCAATGCTTTTATACGCCTTAATCAAAGCCTCTTGTGAGATATCTTCCGCGTCTTCTTTATTCTTCAGCATTTTTAGTGCAATATTGTAAGCAAACCTGACATTGTCCGATATCAATTCTTCGAATGCGTCAATGTCACCCTTTTGGCTTCTTTTAATCAGTATGATTTCTTTCTCATTCAATTTGATCTACCTCACATGCGTATCGATCTTGTTTTCACTAAATAAACATCTACGTAAATATACCAAATAAGTCTTAAAAGAAATCATAAATAATCTTAAAATTACATTAAATATTTCTAATGATAATTTAATACTTAATAAACCCAAATACCAAGATACATGAAGAATAAACCCAATGCTCCAACTACTAAATCTACTAGCCACAGTTTGTTTCCGGCTTTGTCAATGAATGACACAAACTTTTCAGACGTACTCTTCCAGTTGAAAAGTATATTAAGTGATTTCAATGATGCCAAAGTGACAAAAGCGATGATAATCCATCCTTTTGGAACATAATTGATAAAGAATCCTGCCCATACCATAATCAGTAAAACCATAGCATACAGGAGAAGTAAATTGACAACACCTGACCTTTTATGCTGAATATAATGCTTCCTTGCCCACAGATATAATTGTTCGTGAAAGAAAACTCCAAAAAACACTTTAATGAACGCCGAGATTGCCAGAATAAAACTGACTGCTTTAAATAAATTCATTTCCATTGTTATCCACCCATATTTATTGTGACTTTTAGTCATGTGACTTTATAGTCATATATTACTACAGAGTTATTTCTTTGTCAATGTCTAATTCGAAAAATTTTATATTTTAATGAGTTTTAGATTAATCTAATGAAGACGAAAAAAGACAAGAGCGTAATGTGGCTCCTGTCTTGTCAATTAATCACTATACTATTATTCAGACCAATGAATGATTAGTGCTTCTGTTTCACATACTTATATCCATCCATGCCAAGCTCAACAGCTATCAGAACGATTACTACCACGTAGATTGTCTTAAACAATGTTAGTAGCATTTGCAATACTTCTGTCATGTCCTGACCGGTCTGAGCCATAGCTGCTGTTAAACTTTCAATACTCAGTAAATCTGGTCCTTTGATCATCATGGCAAGAATTATGATAGAAGCAACTGATAGAACTGCTTTGAAAATCTTTGTGTGAAGGCTCC
Source organism: Dethiosulfatibacter sp. (assembly GCA_019084435.1). Next base: position 1,873 of record JAHRFV010000029.1, on the reverse strand, counting down.
ATTTGCCCATTCTCAGTAGTAAGGAATTCATTATCAATGATAGTACCCATACAATATTCCACAAGGGTAGATACTGCTTAAGCGCCACTTCTGACAAGGCTGAGAATTGTACCCAACCATCTCCACTGGTGTAGGATACACTTATCTGATTAGGATAGAAGTTAAAGATTACCAGCGCAAATATGATTAATATGATATTGATGATAATCCCAACGCGTTTCACACGGTCTTGCTCAGACACTAATTTCGGCAGATTATCTGGCGTCCAGTCACTATCAATTTTAATCTCTTCTGAAGTTCCAAACCGATCAATCAGGTAAAAAACTGCTGTAACATATCCTAATGCAGTCGCTAAAGCAGCTACATATTGAGGAAAAATAAGCAATAGCCTTCCAATAACATTTACATCCTGGGAAATCGTGACAAATGATGTCACAATACCTAATGTGGTTAATACAAATGTCACACTCAAAACTATTTTTAAAACCAACATGTAGAGATCATATACATTAGGTCCTATCAAGTGTTTCTCTGTAGTATTATACCTTGAGGCAACCTGACCAGGAGATCCGAATTTCTTAAGCATATCTTTGATCTGTTGGTCAGTTGCTTCCTCTCCTTTGGTTATTTCATCCAAGTTGTCATATAATATTGTTCTCAACTCATTTTCAATATCTTTTCTATTTTTGCTCCAGATTTTTTGTCCGACTGCATATATGTATCTTTCAATCAAGTTCATTTTTATCCTCCTATTCATTTAATAGTTTGTCAGTTATGCTGACAACTTTTGACCACTCATCAGTCAGCATCTGTAACATTACTAGACCCTCCGGGCTCAACTTGTAATATCTTCTTTGTCTTGCTTCCTCCAGTTTCCATATGCTTTCTAGAAGATTTCGGCTCTCGAGTCTTCTGAGCAATGGATAGAGAGTGTTTTGCTCTATATCAAGACCTTTGTCTTTTAATTTAGTTGAAAGTGTATAGCCGTATTCTTCTTCCTTCAATTGACTTAGTACACTCAGGACCAATGTCCCTCTTCTCAACTCCTGAATATAGGAATCGAGCAAATTGTCTTTTTCTTCCATTTCATCACTTCCTTTCCTTCTTGATTTTATTATACTGTACGTTGTACATTATTGTCAATATATTTTTATTGTATATTATAAATTATTTTTATAAAAACTATAATCAAGATAGAATCATATAGCTGATTATTGTATTTTGAGCTATAATATCAAATAGAAGTGGGAGTCTTAGCACTGTTAGTCATCGAATATACAGAAACCACAGGAGGTGACGTAATGAAAAGAATTCTAATGATTATATTGATTATTATTCTGCTAACTGCAGGTTGTACTGCTCCGACTCCGGTTACGACGCTCCAATCAAGCCCCGTGGAAAGCTCGGAAAAAGCGGAATATATCAAAATATCAGCACAAAAGGCAAAAGAGATTATAGACACTGGAGCGGATATACTTATCGTTGATGTACGGACCGAAGAGGAGTTTAAGCAAGGGCACATTCCCAACGCGATTCTAATTCCAGACACTCAAATCAGAGATCTTGCTGCTGATATGCTAGTTGATTTGGATCAGACCATACTAATCTATTGCCGAAGTGGAAATCGCAGTAGAACCGCTTCAAAAATCCTGATTGATATGGGTTATACAAATGTCATGGATTTTGGCGGTATTCTGGATTGGCCATATGAAATTGTAAAATAAAACAAAAATGGCTCTTTGTCAAATGTTGGGGTAGAGCCAGTAAAAGAATAAATCACGGAAGGTATAATTTGGAAAAAATTATACCTTCTTTCATTTTGCTAAAAGAATTCCAGTAGGTATAGATCACCATAGAAAGCAGCACAAATATG
>JAHRFV010000288.1 GCA_019084435.1 Dethiosulfatibacter sp. | reverse complement strand
GAAAGGTTCCTAAAAATTCAAGTCCTGGAACTTTCCATCCCGAATCCCATACAATACGAGGCCCAAATCCACTTGCCATCACTTTTCCTCCTTTCTCTTAAAAATCCTTTTATAATATTCCTTATCACTAAAAAGATTAGTAACAAGAATTATAAACTTAGTCAACAATAACCCTATAACGGTAGCCAGCGTATGAATATAATCAGCTTTTAAAGACACAATCAGTACTAAAGCCATTATAGAAAATCTAACGAAATAATTGGTTGAAGCATACATTTGCGCTCTTGCTGGCGGCATTTTCATAGCCTTTTCAATTGTTTTTGCCAAAAGCATAAAATTCAAAATCCCTATAGCGCCACCAAATACATACCCATAAATCCATGTACTCGGGTTATCAAAAAAAAATAGCGATATTGCTGACAACAATACTAGAATCACCGAACTTAACTTTATGATTTTAAGCTGTAATTGGACGGTTTCACCCATATACTCACCATTCTTTCTGAATTCTACTTCTTATTCTGGTCTCTCATACCAATTTTATACAAATTGACAAAAGCCGCACCAACTCCTATTACCAAAAAAATAAATAAAAAAACATATCCGGTTCCTAATTTCTCATCCAAAAATTTACCGATGAATAATCCTATTGCTATAGGAACAATCATCATGATGCCAATCTGTGAAACCAGTGCCAAGTTTTGAAATATTTTAATTTTATTATTATTATTCATTTTTTTACCTAAGTATACGTTTTTTACGGAGTTATAACTTAGAGATTTGATAATGAAATATCATAGGCGGTATGCGAACATCAACTTATACTAAAAAACCCCATCCGTAAAAGAATTATATACTTTTTTTATTGAAAAATCAATTAATTCAAAAGTTAATCTATATAAAATTTAGATAAACGTTTTCATAAAAAAAGAGCAAATAAAACAAAAATATTTGTTTTATTACTCCACAAGACATAAAAAGCTTTTCAAAAATTTCACTCAACAATGTAAATGATAACATACTCAATTATTCATGTCAATTATTTGTTACACTTTTCACAATTATGTGGACTTAAAAATCTTCAAAAAGAGAATCGAAGATAACATAATATCTCCGTTTCCCTTTGTCAATTATATATTCGGAATTTGTTATTTGTTATCAATTAAAGAACATGAGCAGAACACCAGCCGCGACTGCAGAGCCGATAACCCCAGCCACATTCGGTCCCATGGCATGCATCAGCAGGAAGTTGGATGGATTGTACTTCTGACCTTCCTTCTGAACGACCTTGGCTGCCATCGGCACTGCCGATACGCCTGCCGCGCCAATCATCGGATTGATCTTGCCGCCACTTGTCTTGTACATGATCTTGCCAAACAGTACCCCTGTCGCCGTTCCGATGGCGAATGCCACCAGTCCGAGGGCTATGATCTTAAGGGTTTCTGGTGTCAAAAACAGTTCCGCCTCTGATTTGGCCCCAACTGTGATGCCAAGGAATATGGTGACGATGTACATCAGCGAGTTGGTGGCTGTTTCCGCCAGCTTCGGCACCACGCCTGACTCTCTGATCAGGTTGCCAAACATCAGCATGCCGATCAGTGCCGCTGCCGATGGCAGCAATAGGACACAGAAGATGGTGACGACAAT
>JAHRFV010000064.1 GCA_019084435.1 Dethiosulfatibacter sp. | reverse complement strand
TAAAAAAGACGGGAAAACTGGATGATCTGGAAGAATCAGATGAAAACAATGCCTGTTCAATAGAAACGACAGCAATTATTGATGGTATTGAAGAAAAGTGGCTCATCATGTTTAAAAACGAAACCCATAATCACCCTACAGAAATTGAGCCTTTCGGAGGAGCGGCTACCTGTTTGGGAGGCGCTATAAGGGATCCTCTATCAGGCAGGTCATATGTCTATCAAGCTATGCGAATAACAGGAAGCGGTGATCCGACACAAAGCATTGACAATACTATAGCTGGTAAGTTGCCCCAAAGAAAAATAACCACTGAAGCGGCACATGGCTATAGCTCCTATGGCAATCAGATTGGCCTGGCTACAGGCAAGGTCGAGGAGATATATCATAGTGGGTATATCGCTAAGAGAATGGAAATAGGTGCTGTTATAGCAGCCTCGCCAAAGGATAATGTCGTCAGGGAAAAACCGTTGAATGGGGATTTGATTATTCTTGTAGGTGGCAGAACAGGAAGAGACGGATGTGGTGGCGCGACGGGTTCATCCAAGGAGCATGACGAAGAATCCATAATGTTATGTGGATCCGAGGTTCAAAAGGGAAATGCACCGGAAGAGAGGAAAATACAACGGCTCTTTAGAAACAAAGAGCTCAGCAAATTGATCAAAAAATGCAATGATTTTGGGGCAGGCGGCGTTTCTGTAGCCATAGGAGAGCTGGCTGACAGCCTTGAAATTGACTTGGATAAGGTGCTCAAAAAGTATGAAGGGTTAGATGGAACGGAGCTTGCCATTTCAGAATCACAAGAAAGAATGGCTGTGGTATTGGCTCCTGATGATGTGGACAGATTTGTGATTCTGGCTGAGTCTGAAAATCTTGAAACTGCTGTAGTGGCAAAAGTGACGGATACCGGACGTCTGATTATGAAGTGGCGGGGTAAGGATATTCTCAATATTTCAAGAGAGTTTTTGGATACCAATGGTGTTATGGAAGAGTGCAATATCTTAGTTAAACAGCCATCAAAATATGATTATTATAGTATTTATGACATACAGCAAAATGAATCACTTGATCTGAAGCAACGCTGGTTGAAGAACTTACGCAACTTGAATGTAGCCGCTCAGAAAGGTCTGGTGGAGAGATTTGATTCTACTATAGGTTCAGGGACTGTATTGATGCCTTTTGGAGGAAAATACCAAATGACGCCAACAGAGGGTATGGTATCTAAAATCCCTTTGATAATAGGAGAAACTGATACCTGCACCATCATGGCACATGGTTTTGATCCTTATCTTTCAACTTGGAGCCCTTTCCATGGGGCACAATACGCCGTGATTCACTCTCTGGCAAAAATAGTGGCCATGGGTGGTGATTACAGGAAAGCAAGGTTGACTTTGCAGGAGTATTTTGAGAAATTGAACGATGACGAAGAGAAATGGGGCAAGCCGTTTTCTGCTCTGTTAGGAGCCTTTAGAGCACAGATGCAACTAAGTATTCCCGCTATTGGTGGCAAAGACAGCATGTCAGGTACGTTTAAAGATATTCATGTGCCCCCCACTTTGGTATCATTCGCAGTTTGCGTGGGTAGCTCAGAGAATATAATATCACCGGAGTTCAAGAAAGAAGGCTCTAAAGTAGGTCTAATCACACCAAAGAAAGATCACATGCATCTGCCCGACTTTGAAGATCTGAAGATAAAATTTGACACAATTGTTAATCTGATAGAACAAGGTGTGGTTATATCCGCGCATACGATTGGGTTTGGTGGATTGTCAGCAGCATTGTCTAAAATGTCATTTGGCAATAGAATTGGTTTCAAATCCAATCTCGATTTCAAAATAAATGAAACTTTTTTCCAAACGGATTATGGCAGTATTGTCATTGAAATGTCAGCAAACCAAAATGTTGAACACTTGCCAATAACCATAATTGGAGAAACAATAGCTGAACCGTATTTATATGTCGGTGGAATCGATCTAAAAATCGATGAAATGATGAAGCAATGGATGCAACCACTCAATGATGTTTTTCCTATAAAGGAAGATATAGACAATCCGGCAAGTGCATTCAGTTATACAAAAGGAAATAGGGTTTCCAGAAGTAATCATATTGCCAGACCGAGGGTTTTCATACCTGTATTTCCTGGGACGAATTGTGAGTATGATACAGCGAAAGCATTCGAAAAAGCAGGGGGAATGGTTGACACATTTGTGTTTAAAAATATTAACCCAGGAGTTCTTGATGAATCAATAAGACAGATGGCTAAAAGAATTGGAGAGGCACAAATCATAGCGATACCAGGCGGTTTTAGCGCAGGAGATGAACCGGAGGGATCAGGCAAATTTATAACATCTGTTTTTAAAAATCCGCTGATCCAACATGAAGTCATGGATTTGATCAAAAATAGAGACGGTTTGATACTAGGCATATGCAACGGATTCCAAGCACTGATCAAACTTGGTTTGTTACAATATGGTGAAATCAGGGATCTGGAAGACACAGCGCCTACTTTGACCTACAATAGCATTGGCAGGCATATATCAACCTTCGTCAATACTAAGATCTCATCAAATCTATCACCTTGGTTCAATAATTGTCATGTTGGAGACATATACTCAATTCCTGTCTCTCATGGTGAAGGTCGGTTTGTTGCAAATGACCATTGGATTTCAAGATTGCAGGAGAATGGCCAAATAGCAGCTCAGTACGTTGATATCAATGGAAATGTATCTTGCGACGGCCTTTACAACCCGAATGGATCGACAGAGGCTATAGAGGCGATTACAAGCCCAGATGGCAGAATACTCGGAAAGATGGCACATTCAGAAAGAATTGGCGACAATTTATACAAGAATATACCTGGCAAAAAAGATCAGGGAATATTTGTAGCAGGCATAAAATACTATTTGTAAAATGGAGGAAGAAATGAAAATTGCCATTATCATGGGAAGCGATTCCGATTTCCCGATTGTCTCAAAAGCTTTGGAAGTACTGGAAAAATTTGGTGTTGAATATGATGTTAGAGTATTATCTGCTCATAGGACGCCATTTGAAGCGTTGGAATTTGCAAAAAATGCAGAGGCTAACTATGAACTGATTATAGGGGCTGCCGGTAAGGCGGCACATTTACCGGGAGTGCTTGCCGGTGTATCGTGTCTACCTGTGATTGGATTACCAATTAAATCATCCACTATGGATGGACTGGATTCACTGCTTTCTATTGTTCAGATGCCAAGCGGCGTGCCTGTTGCCACAGTAGCTATTGATGGCGCTGAAAATGCGGCACTGTTGGCGGTTCAAATACTGTCAGTGAAATATGAGATTCTTAGAACCAGATACAAAGCTTATAAGATTGAAATGGCTGATAAAGTCAAAGCAAAAGATAAAGCGTTACAAGAAAAATTAGGTCGATAGGAGATAAAACATGAAAAAGCTGGAAATGTTATATGAAGGAAAGGCAAAAAAAGTTTTCAAGACAGATGATGACAAAAAATACATCGTGGATTATAAAGACGATGCAACTGCATTCAATGGCGAAAAAAAGGGTACGATTTTAGGAAAGGGTGTAGTCAACAACAAAATGTCAGCAGCCATGTTTTTAATGCTGGAGGAAAAAGGAATAAAAACTCATTTCCTGGAATTGCTGAGTGATAGGGAAGCATTGGTAAAGGCGGTAAGAATTCTGCCTATAGAGGTTATAGTAAGAAATGTGGTGGCAGGATCTTTTGCTAAAAGATTAGGCTTAGAGGAAGGAACCGAGATCAAAGAAACCATACTTGAGTTTTGTTATAAAAGTGATGAACTCGGAGACCCAATCATTAATGACTATCACATCTACGCATTGGAATTGGCTACCAGAGAACAAATTGAAAAGATAAAAACAGATACTTTCAAGATAAATGACATAATGAAGGCATATTTCAGAGAAAAGGGAATTAAACTGGTAGATTTTAAACTGGAATTCGGGCTATATGATGGAGAGGTAATATTAGCAGATGAGATTTCTCCTGATACCTGCAGATTATGGGATCTTGCAACCAATAAAAAACTTGATAAAGATAGATTCAGAAGAGATCTGGGAGATGTCGAAGAGACATACCAAGAAGTATTAAAGAGAATTCAAGGTTAGGTGAAAAATGTTCGACAAAATATTTGGTGACGATAAATTACATGAAGAGTGTGGAGTAGTAGGCGTTTATTCCAGCAGGCAGGAAATTGTATCCCAGTTAGCCTATTATGGATTATTTTCTCTACAGCATAGGGGACAGGAAAGTGCTGGAATCGCAGTTAAATGCGGTGGTGGCATCGAATATCATAAAGATATGGGGCTTGTGGCAGAGGTTTTTGACGATAAGATTTTAGATAAGCTTATTGGGGGAATGGCAACAGGTCATGTCAGATACTCAACGACTGGCGATAGCTTGAAGGAGAATGCTCAACCCTTGGTTGTCAAGTATAAGAAGGGCTCATTGGCTATTTCTCATAACGGCAATCTGACAAATGCAGAAGCCTTAAGAGAGATGCTGGAAGATTCAGGCGTCATATTTCAAACATCAACCGATACGGAAGTGATAGCCAATCTATTGGCTAGAAACTTCAAGGGAGACATGGTCAAGTCTGTCAGAAATATTATGGAGATTATCAAAGGGGCCTTTGCATTTGTCATCATGACAGAAAGGGAATTGATTGGCATCAGAGATTCTTTCGGTCTGAGGCCATTATGTCTAGGGAAAAGGGACGATGGCTATCTGTTTGCATCTGAGAGTTGTGCTATATCTGCCATGGGGGGAGAATTTGTTAGAGATATCGAACCCGGTGAGATTGTGGTAATCAATGATGAAGGTATAACCAGCATACCAAGCGGTATGTTTGTCAGAAAAAAATCATGTATATTTGAGTTTATATATTTTGCCAGACCGGATAGCAATATTGATGGAATAAATGTCTACCAGACTAGATATAATAGCGGCGTGGAATTAGCTAAAGAATCACCAGTGGAAGCTGACCTGGTATTTTCAGTTCCCGATTCAGGAACGCCTGCTGCCATTGGATATGCTCTACATCTGGGCATACCATATGGTCTCGGATTAATTAAAAACAGATACGCTAAGAGAACTTTCATTGAACCAAATCAGGAACTGCGAGACGAGGGCGTTAAAATAAAACTCAGTGTTCTTTCCGAAATTGTAAAAGGTAAAAGAGTGGTCATGGTTGATGATTCAATCGTTCGAGGCACCACAAGCAAAAGAATTGTCCAGATGGTTAAGGATGCCGGAGCCAAGGAGGTCCATGTCAGAATCGCATCTCCTCCGGTTAAATACTCCTGTTTTTTTGGAATCGATACACCATTTAGGAGATTTTTGATTGGGGCTTCAAAAACAGAATCCGAAATCCAAACTTTTTTAGGAGCTGATTCGCTTCATTATCTCAGCATTCAAGGATTGCTTAAATCAACCGGTCAGGAAAACGGATTTTGTCTGGCTTGTTTGGATGGGGATTATCCAATGGCTGTGCCAAATCATGACGGTCAGGAGAAAATGATATGAAAGATGGATTGACCTATAAAGATTCAGGTGTGGACAAGGATGCGGGATACGAATCTGTTCAACTAATGCGTGAACATGTGAAAAAGACATTTACAAAAGGAGTTCTGTCAGATATTGGCGGGTTTGGTGGTCTTTTTCAACTCGATAAAGAAGCATATGATGAACCTGTTCTAGTAGCTGGTACTGATGGCGTCGGGACTAAGCTGATGGTAGCGTTTATGATGGACAAACATGACACAATAGGTGAAGATGCTGTTGCTATGTGTGTGAATGATGTAATTTGCCAAGGGGCAAAGCCACTGTTTTTTCTGGATTATATTGCAACCGGAAAACTGGAACCATCAAAAGCAGCAGATATTGTAAGAGGTATTGCCAATGGCTGTGTCAAAGCCAAAGCCGCTCTAATAGGAGGCGAAACTGCAGAAATGCCGGGATTGTATGGTAAGGGTGAATATGATGTGGCAGGATTCTGTGTTGGGGTCGTCGATAAAAAAAAGATAATAACCGGTGAAAAAATAAAAGCTGGTGATTTGCTTATAGGACTGCCATCAAGTGGGCTTCACTCCAATGGCTATTCATTGGTCAGGAAGCTATTTTTTGATATCTTGGGCTGGAAAATTGACAAATACATTGATGAACTGGGTAGTACATTAGGGGAGGCTCTTATGGTTCCTACCAGAATTTATGCCGAGACAATCGTTGATTTGTTAGAAAAATTTGATATAAAAGGAATGAGCCATATAACAGGTGGTGGTTTCTACGAGAACATTCCAAGAATGATTCCTGATGGTTTATCAGCAGATATCATCACACAGCATGTCAATATACCTCCAATACTGAAAATGATACAAAGAGAGGGTAATATTGCCTTGGATGAAATGTATTCGACTTTCAATATGGGAATCGGTATTGTTTTAGCAGTAAAAAAAGATGATTTCGACTTGATCATGAAGTATTTGACGTATAAGGGAGAAAAACCAGTTTTTTTAGGTGAAATCAATAACAGAGATGGAGAATTGAAGATATGTCACCAGTAAGAATTGCAGTACTGATATCAGGTTCCGGCTCAAATCTACAGGCTATAATTGATAAATTGGAAAGAAATGACATAAATGGTGAATTAGTTGTTGTGATTTCCAACAAAGAGAATGCTTTTGGACTGGAAAGGGCAAAAAAACATAATATTGAAGCCCTTTTGATAGACAGTAAAACAGTCGATAAGGATGAATACAATAGTTTGGTATTGATCGCTTTAACTGAAAGGAATGTTGAATTGGTGGTACTGGCAGGATATTTGAAAATTATTGATAAAAAAATCATTGAAGTGTATAAAGATAGGATTATCAACATTCATCCCTCTCTTATACCTTCTTTTTGTGGTAAGGGTTTCTATGGCTTGAAGGTTCATCAAAGTGCTGTAGATTACGGCGTCAAAATAAGTGGTGCAACAGTTCATTTTGTAGATGAGAAGGCAGATAACGGACCTATTATTCTGCAAAAATCCATATCGGTGGATTTTGACGATACGGCGGAGTCATTGCAAAGAAAAATCCTTACAATTGAGCATGAACTGCTTCCTGAGGCTGTTAAACTATTTTGTGATAAAAAGCTAAAAGTATTAGGACGTAAGGTATCAATCAGTGAATAAATTGGAGGACTAAATGAGAGCGCTAATAAGTGTTTCAAATAAAGAAGGGATTATAGATTTTGCAAAACGATTGTCTGATTTGGGAATTGAAATAATATCCACAGGCGGAACTGCCAAAAGCATTTCAGATGCAGGTATTCCTGTCATTGGAATATCCGATGTGACAGGATTTCCAGAATGTCTTGACGGCAGGGTTAAAACGCTTCACCCTAAAATACATGGCGGGCTTTTGGCAATTAGAAAGAACAAAGACCACATGAAACAGATTCAGGATTTGAACATTGAGCTTATTGATTTAGTGGTTGTCAATCTTTATCCATTCAAGGAAACCATTTTGAAAGAGGGTGTAACAAGAGAAGAAGCAATCGAGAACATTGACATTGGTGGTCCTACAATGCTGAGATCAGCTGCTAAGAATTATCAGGATGTATCAGTTGTTGTGGATCCTAGTGATTATGCACTTATTGCTAAGCAACTGGAAGCAGGGGGACAGGTATCTCAAGATACAAAGTTTTATCTTGCCTCAAAAGTATTTGAACACACAGCATCCTACGATGCATTGATAGCTGAGTACTTTAGAACTGAGAGGAAAGACAATGAGTTGCCTCAAAATCTGACTCTGACATATGAAAAGGTTCAGGAAATGAGATATGGAGAAAATCCTCACCAGAAGGCAGCTTTTTATTCTGAAATCAGGAATGTTAAAGGCTATTTGAATAATGCCATTCAACTCCATGGCAAGGAGTTATCGTTCAACAATATCAATGATACAAACGGTGCTTTAGAGTTGTTAAAAGAGTTTGATGAACCAACCATAGTCGCGTGCAAACACGCCAATCCTTGTGGAGTAGGAAGCGATGACAGCATTTTAGAAGCATATAAGAAGGCCTATCAATCAGATCCGGTTTCGATATTTGGAGGAATTGTGGTTTCCAACAGAGAAATTGAGGAGACAACTGCTGAAGAAATCAACAAAACATTTATTGAAATAATTACTGCGCCATCTTTTACAGAAAAAGCTTTGGAGATCTTAAGAAGCAAGAAAAACATTCGGGTGTTAAAGGTTGCCAATATTGATGAAAAACAGCCAAATACAGCAACTGACCTTAAAAAGGTTGGTGGCGGATTGTTGGTTCAGACAATTGATTTAGATCTTTTTTCAGAGGATGGGTATAAAACTGTAACGAATAGGAAACCGTCAGACGCGGAAATACAGGACCTGATGTTTGCATGGAAAGTGGTGAAGCACACGAAATCAAATGGCATTACTATAGCCAAAAACAGACAGACAATAGGGAATGGACCAGGACAGGTCAGCAGGATATGGGCTTGTAAACAAGCGATAGAACATGGCATAGAGTATTTTGGATTGGATGTTGTCAATGGTTCTGTATTAGCATCAGACGCTTTCTTCCCTTTTTCAGATTCAGTGGAGGAAGCGATAAAAGCCGGAATTACAGCAATTATACAACCCGGTGGATCTGTGAGAGATGAAGAAGTCATTAAAGCATGTGACGATGCAGGGATTGCCATGCTGTTTACAGGCATGAGACATTTCAAACATTAGGAGATGGGATATGAGAGTATTAGTTGTTGGAAATGGTGGAAGAGAACACGCAATTTGTTGGAAAATCAGTCAAAGCCCTTTAGTAGACAAACTATTTTGTGTTCCGGGAAACGCAGGAATACAGAAGATAGCTGAATGCATTGATTTTTCAGTTGATGATATACAAGGAATAACGGGGTTTGCTGACGATAATGCAATAGATTTAACTGTGATAGGTCCAGAGGTGCCTTTGGTGCTAGGATTGGCAGATAGCCTTAAACAAAAGGGATTGAAAGCTTTCGGGCCAGACAGGAGAGCAGCAAGATTTGAAGGCAGCAAGGCTTATTCCAAGGATTTTATGGCAAAATATAATATTCCGACAGCGCAATATGGCGTTTTTACTAATGCTGATGATGCTTTGCAAGCCCTTAGCCGGTTTGATATACCGATTGTCGTTAAGGCTGATGGCCTTGCTGCAGGTAAAGGTGTTTTGATTTGCGAGAGTAAAAACGAAGCTGAAGAAGCGATTATAGAGATAATGCAAAAACACCAGTTTGGAGAAGCAGGTGATCAAATCGTTATTGAAGAATTTCTGACAGGAACAGAAGCCTCGCTATTGTGTTTTGTGGATGGTATTAATATCATCCCAATGGAAAGTGCAAGAGATTATAAAAAAGCATACGATGGTGATAAAGGACTGAACACAGGTGGTATGGGCTGCTTTTCGCCCAATCCAATATATACAGAGAAACTAAAAACATACATAGACAGATACATACTGTCAAATATAAAAATGGGCTTGCAAAAAGAAAGCATAGATTTTCGTGGTGTTTTGTTTATAGGATTAATGATTGAAAATGATGAAGCCAAGGTGTTGGAGTTCAATGTCAGATTTGGTGATCCAGAGACTCAGGTGATCTTACCAAGATTAGAGTCAGATCTAATCGAAATAATGATGAAAGTAGTAGATGGAAATCTGCATGAAAGTGACCTGGTCTGGACGGATAAAGAAACTGTTGCAGTTGTAATCGCCTCAGGTGGCTACCCCAACGACTATGAAAAGGGGAAGATAATTAGTGGGTTGGATACAATGGACGATGATATCATGATATTTCATGCAGGCACTGCCCTCAAAGATGGTAAAGTTGTCACAAACGGCGGCAGAGTGATGGCAGTCACTTGTATAGAAGAAAACGTTGAAAAGGCAAGAGATAAGATATATAATAGCATTGATAAGATAATATTCGATAAGATGCAGTATAGAACTGATATAGCAAAATTATAAAATAAGGCAATAGAATGCTCTATTGCTTTTTATGTATGATTTGACTAAATCAATAGAGTAGGAGGGGAAATGCAAAATTTAAATGATTTGAGACTAGCTGTCCTGATAGATGCGGACAATATTCCTTACAAAAAAGTCAAGGAAATGATGGAAGAAGTTGCTTTGTATGGAATTCCGACCTTTAAGAGAATTTATGGAGACTGGACTCAGCCAAATTTGATTGGATGGAAAAAGGTACTGTTGGAAAATGCCATCACACCAATTCAACAATACAGCTATACCGTTGGTAAAAATTCAAGTGACTCAGCTCTCATTATAGATGCTATGGATATCCTTTATTCAGGTAAAGTGGATGGATTTTGCATTGTATCAAGCGATAGTGACTTCACAAGACTGGCAATCCGATTAAGGGAAGCGGGTATGAAAGTTATCGGGATTGGTGAAAAGAAAACACCTAATCCATTCATCATTGCATGTGACAAGTTCATTTATCTGGAAGTTCTCCAAAACCAGGGAGAAAATACCGAAGTTGAAGAAAAAGAAAACAACAAGATTGAGCCAAAACAAAAACGCAAGAATATCAAAATCAGAATGCCGGAAAATATAGTTGTATCTATAAAAAACACCATAGATACAGTGGCTGATGATGATGGATGGGCATTTTTAGGCGATGTTGGAAATTTAATCTTAAAGAAAAAGCCGGATTTTGATCCTAGAAATTATGGCTACCAAAAACTGTCCACGTTGATAAAAAGCATCAAAACTATCAGCGTTGATCAAAGAGAAAGTGGCAGTAAATACGTGAAGCACATTTTTGTAAAGAATCTTGACAAATAAGATATGGAGAACTATTGATGAATAAAAAAAAGATGCTGAAAAAAGCAATAAGATGCTCAATCATATTGCTATTTTTGGCTATATTATTGCCCAATCTTGTTGTCGAGTTTGGCACCACAAAATTTACCTATGATCAAGTGGAAGAAATTCCTTATAACAAAGTTGGTCTGGTGCTTGGAACGACCAAGAACACAGTTTCAGGCTATTTGAATCCCTATTATGTCTATAGAATATCTGCAGCTGTAGAGCTCTATAATAGTGGCAAAATCGATTACCTGCTAGTGAGTGGCGACAACTCTGAGATAAATTATAACGAGCCGATTTCAATGATGAATGACTTGATTGAGCAGGGCATTCCGGAGAATAGGATATATTTAGATTATGCGGGATTCAGAACACTAGATTCTATTGTTCGCAGCAAGGAGATATTCGGACAAGATTCGATCACTGTTATATCTCAGGAATTCCATAATAAAAGAGCCATATCCATTGCACATTTCAAAGGTATAGAAGCAGTAGGGTATAACGCTAAGGATGTCAGCTTCAGAATTGGACTTAAAACGAATATCAGAGAGGTTTTTGCCAGGGTTAAAATGGTATATGATTTGATTTTTAATAAGCAACCAAGATTTCTTGGTGAAACCATTGATATTTAACAGGAGATATTATGAAGGTAGCGATTTTTGACTCAGGAGTAGGCGGGTTGACAGTATTACATTCGGCAATGAAACAGATGCCTTACAATGAATATATATATTACGCTGATCTGGATAATGTGCCCTATGGCAATAAGGACAAAGATGTGGTAAATGATCTTACTTTTAGGGCGGTTGAGCAGATTTATGACTTGGGTGTGGATGCTATTGTATTGGCTTGCAACACAGCCACCAGTATCTCAGCTAATCTTTTGAGGAGCAAGTATGACATACCTATTGTTGGTATGGAACCGGCTGTCAAACCGGCAGTCATGAACTCCTTCGGTAAAAGGGTGTTGGTTTTGGCTACAGAACTAACTTTGAAGGAGAGTAAACTCAGAAATCTCATCAACCGACTGGATGCGAAAGATAAAGTGGATCTATTACCAATGTCTGAATTAGTCGATTTCGCTGAAGAAATGATTTTTGAGGGTGAACGTGTAAAGGCCTTGTTGGATCAAAAATTTAGCGACATTGATTTATCGGTTTATAAAACAGTTGTTCTTGGATGTACACACTTCATTTATTTTAAGAAAACAATAGAACAATACTTTCATTATTCTATAGATGTTATCGATGGCAATCAGGGTACGGTCAATCATCTTGAGAGCATACTGCTAGGGATTGACAAGGGAAGCAATTCCAAAAAAGAGAAGAAATCTGTTCTATACTATGTTTCAGGTAGGAAAGTTAAATCCTCAACCTTTGAGGGATATATGAAATATTTAGAAAAGCTTAATACCTAAAAAAAGGGGCTGCGATTGCAGCCCCTTTAAAATTATGTTTATATTTCTTCCGGAAGGATCTTATTGAGAACAACCCCGATAAAAGCGGCTATTGCAAGACCTGATAGAGTAAGGGTCCCACCTATATACACATTATCTATTGCTATTCCACAAACAAGTATCAATGCAGATATAATAAGATTTCTTGAATGAGCGAAATCAAGCTTTGCTTCAACCATTGTTCTAACGCCAACGCTTGAAATCATACCAAATAGTATAATAGAAACGCCACCCATTACAGCTGGCGGAATTGATAGAATCAATGCACCAAATTTCCCAACCAAGCTTAGAACAACAGCGAATATTGCAGCAAGTCTTAGAACTGAAGGATCATAAACTTTTGTAACTGCTAGCACGCCCGTGTTTTCACTGTATGTCGTGTTGGCCGGTCCACCTAGAAAACCTGCAAGTAGAGTTGCAATACCATCACCAAGCATTGTTTTGTGAACACCCGGATCCTTGAAAAAATCTTTACCAACGACAGCGCCATTTGTTGTTATATCTCCAAAGTGCTCAATAAATATGACTAAAGCGATGGGTGAAATAGCTGCAATTGCTGACAAAGAGAATTTTGGCATAGCTGTCAGATGACTTAATGCCTCACCTGAAAATCCAAACCATCCTGCACTCTGAACGCCAGTAAAATCAACTAAACCGAGAGGAAGAGACACTAGGTAACCTACTACAACCGCTATCAGTATGGGCACCAGTTTAAAGAAGCCTTTAGCAAATATGGAAATGACAATCATAGTCAAAATGACAACTGATGCGGCTATCAGAGAAGCTGGCGCGAAAGAACCTGTTTGTGTGGCGGCATCAAAGGAATAGCCTGACATACTAAGTCCTACCGGTGCAAGTCTCAGACCAATGACCATGATGACAGGCCCTGTGACAATAGGAGGAAAGAAGGATCTGACCTTTTCAGCTCCAGCAACTTGAATAATGTAAGACATAACGACGTATACTATGCCTGCTCCGATGATTCCGGCTTTTACAGCACCAATTCCTTCATTGGACAAGGTCATTGCGATAGCGCCGATAAATGCAAAACTGGAGCCAAGAAACACTGGTACTTTTCCTTTTGTTATCCAATGAAATAGTAGAGTGCCTAGACCGGCTGTAAGAAGTGCGACTGATGGATTCAATCCGGTAAGGATTGGAACTAGAACGGTTGCACCGAACATAGCCAATAAGTGCTGAAAACCTAAGATAATTTTTTGAGTTTGGTTCATATTGCTTGCTTGTACCTTTTTCTTTGAAACATTTCTCGCAGACATAAAACCTCCAATTATTCTATAAAATAGTTGGAAATATGAGCCTTTAATATGGAGGGAGAGACAAAAAACTTCTTGCTAACGCAAGAAGTTATAAAAACCCATGTTTTTTATATATCTCCTTGCTAGTCTCACGGACTAAATTAAAGGATTACATTTCTCTATAATAATATAGTCACTCAGCTTAAAAGTCAATTA
The DNA here is from genome assembly GCA_019084435.1 of Dethiosulfatibacter sp. The sequence continues at coordinate 2,775 of JAHRFV010000064.1, read as the reverse complement.
TAATTTGACGCCATTTTGATAGTTTTTTATGAAATGATGAATCTCTTGCCAATTGAATACTCTGGTCATATTTGGCAACTGCTCGTAGCGATTGAAACCAGTGTCTATCAAAAGGACTGTTATGCCTTCCTCTACCAACTGTTTTGCTGTTTCTAAATTATCCTCAATAAAGATGTCACAATTTAACTCTTTGGCTTTTTTATTCTTATAAAAAGATCCCAGATGAAAAACATCGGAAAAAATACCGTGCTTCTTAAGCCAATCAATCGTGATGGTCTCAATGTGTGATTCTCGAGCTGTCACATAATAAATATTGCAGATTTCCTTAAGTTGGTTTATAACCTCAACCGCATCGGGACGAACACTGGCGTTCATGTGCATATCCTCTGCAAACCTATGATAAAAATCATCAAAACGCTTGTTGGTAAACTCGTTGTCTTTAAAATATCCCTCAACAGTATCATCATGGTAAACGTAGTCTGTTCCAAAGAAGTTATTTGCATATTCTACCCAATAGTCAGGGGTGGTTAACGTGCTGTCTATATCAACACAAAGATTTAGTTTTTTCATTAGTATCACCCTTAATTTTCAATTATTTGAACTTCAAAAGATATAATACCATAATTTTATGGCGATATAAACCTTAAATTATCAATTTTCTGAATCTATTATTTAAATTAATACCAGGTATGTTATAATATCGTTAGTCAGGAGGTACGTAATGGAAATTAATTATTTGGATTTTTCAAACAAAGCTATGGAACAAATTTCTGGTCCAGGTGCATTTTTAACGGTTAAAGGTAAAAAAAGAATCAACACAATGACAATCGGATGGGGTTTTATTGGCTATATGTGGCGAAAACCAATATTTATAGCCGCAGTAAGGTACTCTCGCTACACATATGAACTGTTAAAAGAGACTGATGAATTTACTGTCAGCATACCTTTGAGCAGTGAAATGAAAAAGGAGCTGGCATTCTGTGGTAGCAAATCAGGCAAAAATTACGATAAATTCAGTGAATGCAGGCTAACACCTATCACAGGAGAGAAGGTCAGCACTCCTTATATCAAAGAGTGTGACCTACACTATGAGTGCAAGATAGTATACAGGCAGACATTGGAAGCTGAGCTCATCAGAAATGAAGCTGTTAAAGAGAATTATACCAATAATGATTACCATGTGATGATATATGGCGAGATTGTATCCTGCCATAGTTAATGGAGATAAAAAATGACTAAAACTAAAACAAAGTTTGTGTGTCAGGAATGTGGATATGAATCAGCCAAGTGGATGGGAAAGTGCATGTCATGCCAGCAATGGAACACATTTGTGGAGGAAACTGAAATTAAAGAAAATAAGGGTCAGGTCGCTAAAGGAGTGACAGGAGGCAAACCATTGACTCTCAGTGAGATATCGTCTTTCAAGGAGGAAAGATATGATACTGGAATCGATGAGTTCAATAGAGTTCTGGGGGGTGGAATCATCAACGGTTCATTAGTGTTGGTGGGAGGTGACCCCGGTATTGGAAAATCAACTCTATTGATGCAGGTTGCGGCACTAGCGGCACTACATAATAAATCCGTACTCTATGTGTCTGGAGAAGAGTCTCCAAGTCAATTGAAAATAAGAGCGGAGAGGTTATCTCTTCTAGATTCGAATTTTAGAATCATGGCTGAGACCAATATGATAATTATTAAGAAATGGGTTGAGGAAATAAAACCGGATCTATTGATTATAGATTCAATACAAACCGTATATGATCCTGATATCTCCTCCACACCAGGTAGCGTCAGTCAGGTGAAAGAGGCTACCTCTCAGATTATGAATATAACAAAAGTATCTGATATGGCTACATTCATCATTGGACATGTAACCAAACAGGGAGCCATAGCCGGCCCCCGAATTCTTGAACATATGGTAGATACGGTTCTCTATTTTGAAGGGGACAGCAGTGGGTCTTACCGAATACTGAGAGCGGTAAAGAATAGATTTGGGTCAACCAACGAGATTGGTGTTTTCGAAATGAGAGACCATGGTTTGAAAGAGGTCACAAATCCCTCTGAGCTTTTTATAGAAGGTGGAGACAAGGATGCTTACGGAACAGTGATTACAGCTTCCATAGAAGGCACCAGGCCCTTATTGGTTGAGATTCAGGCATTGATAAGCCAATCATCCTTCGGACAGCCAAGAAGAGTGACGACTGGTGTAGATAGTAATCGCATCTCTATGCTGATGGCTGTCATTGAGAAAAAAATGGGTATGCAACTACAAAATTATGATGCTTATGTAAATGTCATCGGAGGGCTTCAATTGAAAGAAACAGCTGTAGATTTGGCGGTCTTATGCGCTATTATGTCTAGCTATAAGGAGCATGCCTTCGATTCAAACACGCTTATAATTGGAGAAGTTGGTCTGACAGGAGAAATCCGAGGAGTGAGTCATATTGAAAAACGTATTAACGAAGGAAAGAAGCTAGGTTTTAAGACTGCTATAGTTCCAAAAACAAATCTTGAGGTACTTTCAACCACTAAAGGTATCAAAATAATTGGTGTATCGAATGTAAGTGAAGTTGCTAAATACCTATCTTAACTTTGCACAAAAAACAACCCAAAAATCTTCAAAAAAATTCTAAAAAAAGGTCAATTGAAAAAGTAATTTCCACATTGAAAAAGTAAAATCCACTAATCTGAAAATCGTTAGACATAAGGAGATTGGTGGATTTTTCATTCACATAATCAGTGCAAACTGTGTGTAAAAATAGTACAATAGAGTTG
>JAHRFV010000214.1 GCA_019084435.1 Dethiosulfatibacter sp. | reverse complement strand
TATTTTAGACCAAGTATAATTGAAGGAGTCAATAATAATGATTGATGTCAGTTTTCCCCGTCTGATCGAAGGTTATTTTATAAAAAAAGAAAAATTGTTAAAAGACATGATTAATACATTCTTGAATTGTCGTTTTTATACTCTGCCCGTAATCGACGAAAAGGGTGTTTATTTAGGCGTGGTTAATTTGAAGGATATAATCAGATCAATGGATGCCGGACAGGAGATACTAAATAATACAGACATTCAACAAGTTACGACTTTTAGAGATGATAATGAAATCATACATTATTTTGACACTCTTGGACAGGAGATTGTTCCTATTGTAAATGACCAGATGAGATTGATTGGGTTTTACGTTAGGTCTGAGTTATGTGAAAGCTTCAAAAAGACATACCAGCAGGAAATTAAATTATATCGCTCAATATTGGATTCCTCATATAATGGAATAGTAGTTATTGATAATAACGGATTGATTCTCATATATAATCAAGCAGCAGAAAGGATACTAGGCAGAAAGAGATCAGAAGTGATGGGAAAAAGCATCTCAACTATTGATCCAAACATGAATATGATGGGGGTAGTGTATTCGCAGGTGGAAGAGGTCAATAGCAGAAATATCATCAACGGCTATACAATCATGGCAAACAGGACACCATTTATCTACGAAAATGAATATATGGGTGCCATCAGTGTGTTTGTGGATATTTCGGACTTGGAGAAGGCAAGCCAAGAATTGGATGCAACAAAAAAACTGACAAGATTTTTGAATGATGTTATCGAATGTTCATACGATGGCTTGTATATATGTAATGAAAAAGGCATAGTGACACGTGTCAACAATGCCTGGGAAAAAATAGCTGGGTTTAAACGGGAAGACATTATAGGTCGATATGTTAAAGATCTTCTTAGCACAGGGCTATATGATAATTCTGCTGCGCTGGAAACTTTAAAAAGCAAGAAGATTTCAACTACAATGATAGAAATAACATCCGGTCCTAAAAAAGGGCAAAAGATTATTGCTACAGGAACACCTCTTTTTGGAGAAGATGGCGTTCTAACCCATGTGGTAGTTAATGTTAGAGACATCACTGACATTGTCTATATGAAGCAACAGCTTGAACAAACGAAAGAATTGAATATACATTATGCTAATGAGCTTGAAAGAACCAGATTGCTAAACAGTGATAAGGATGACTTCATAGCAGTAAGCCCAATCATGCAAAATCTACTGGAGTCAGCAATCAGTGTGGCACGGGTTGATTCATCGGTATTGATTACAGGTGAATCAGGTGTTGGAAAGGGTGCTTTGGTTCATAAGATACACGAGTTCAGCGATAGATCTGATAAGGTTTTGATAACTGTCAATTGTGGTGCCATACCTGAAAATCTGATTGAGTCTGAGTTGTTTGGATATGAACAAGGTGCTTTTACCGGTGCTAAGAAAGAAGGAAAAATAGGTTTGTTTGAGCTTGCCTCCGATGGAATCCTGTTTCTGGATGAAATTGGAGATCTTCCATTGAATCTCCAAGTCAAGATTCTGAATGCTATACAAAGTAAAGAAATAATGAGGATTGGTGGCGGCAAACCAATAAAGATAGATACACGTATTATATACGCTACCAATAAGGATCTTCAGAAGATGATTGAGGAGGGGAAATTTAGAGAAGACTTGTTCTACCGGATCAATGTTATTAATCTTTATGTACCACCCTTGAGAGACAGGAAAGAGGATATTCCGAAATTGATTTATTCAATTATCAATAATCTCAACAAAAAGTATCAAATTGACAAATCCATATCTATTGATGCGGAAGAGAGATTGACCCAATATAATTGGCCTGGAAACATTAGACAGCTCCAAAACACTTTAGAAAGGCTGATGATTCTTACTAAAGCTGAAATGATAAAGGTTGAGCATTTGCCAGCTAATATAAAAGGTGAAAAAGATGCGACTGATGCTATTAAAATTACTCAAATACTACCTTTGAAGGAAGCTACAGAACAAACCGAAAGAAAAATTCTCCAACTTGCATTGAATAAATACAAATCAACCAGAAAAATTGCAAAGGCCTTGGAGGTTGATCAGTCTACTATTGTTAGAAAATTAAAATCATATAGCATTACAGAAGACCGAAAATAGCCTTGAATTCTCGAATGAAGAATCGATGCATTTGCACATACTTTAGATGCATATACGCATCTATCTACAAATATTGCAAATGCTAAATGTTTGAATTATTCTTTTAAAATGATGCATGAAGCCATCGGAAATCGATTTCCGATGGCTTTTTTTATACTGAAATGAACTGAAAACGTTTTAGACAGCATTATCCAATATTGAATAATATTTTAAAATGTGAGTAGTTTCAAGACGTGAAAAGTATGCAGTGGATTTAACTTTTGAAATAAATGAGTCTTGGCATAGTAATTGCAATATTCATTTCAGACAATGAAATTAAGGAGTGATAGAATGAGTAAATGGAAAGAAATTTACAATTCCAAGCTAACGTCAGCAGAAGAGATTGCAAAGAAAATCAATTCTGGGGACGTTTGTGCGAGCACTTGTGCATTAGGGGAACCGTTGGGCATAGTCGATGCACTTGCTGATAGGGTTTTGAAGGATGGACTTTCTGATATTGAGCATCATTTGCTGTTAACCTTGAAAAACAATAAGTACCTTGACCCTCAAATGGTAGGCAAAATGAAACACGTAGCTTGGTTTACCAGTGGTTATGCCAGAAAAGCTGTCAATGAGGGCAGAGCAGACTTTATGCCTTGCTACTATAAAGATGCACCGAAACTTTGGAGGGAGCATGTAGAAGCGGATGTGTTTTACGCGACTGTTTCGCCGATGGACAAGCATGGTTGGTTTACTTTTGGAGTTGCTGCCAGCAATGCCAGAGCACAAATGAGTAGAGCAAAAAAAGTTTTCCTGGAAGTCAATGAATTTATGCCTAGAGCACATGGTACAGGGATTGTTCACATCTCAGAAGTGGATGCTATTTGTGAAAACAATGCACCTCTAGCTGAATTAGGCGAAGTGCCAATCAACGAAAAAGATAAGCTTATAGCAAGATGTATTGCTGATTTGATTCCGGATGGTGCTACAATTCAGTTAGGCATAGGCGGAATGCCAAATGCTGTAGGACAACAACTACTAGACAAAAAAGATCTGGGAATTCATAGCGAAATGTTTACAGATGGCATGTTTCAGTTGATAGAAGCAGGTGTTGTGACCAACAGACACAAAAGCATCAATAAGAATAAAGCTATATCCGGATTTGCTGCAGGCAGCAAGAAATTGTATGAATTTTTGGATGATAATCCAGGGGTTGAGTTTCGTAGCATAGAGTATGTCAATGATATCAACGTAATAGCACAACATGATAATTTTATCTCCGTCAATGGGACAGTGGAAGTTGATTTGATAGGACAAGCTTGTTCAGAGTCTATAGGACCGCAGCAGTTTAGCGGTACGGGCGGGCAGGTAGACTTCGTAAGAGGTGCCGGCGCGTCAAAAGGCGGTAAATCGTTCCTGACAACCTATTCAACAGCTAAGAATGATACTATCAGTAAGATTACTCATCAGTTGACACCTGGAGCCCATGTTACCTGCTCTAAGAATGACATTGACTATCTTGTAACTGAGTATGGTGCGGTTCAATTAAAAGGGAAAACAGCTTCTCAGAGAGCCAAGGGACTGATATCAATTGCACATCCAAAATTCAGAGAAGAACTTTTATTTGAAGCGAAGAAATTGGGTCTTATCATATAACACGTTATAAAACCTATTCAAAACTAAATGGAATGGGATTATATAAGAATCATAACTATTTATTATATTAAAGGAGGAAATAAAAGATGGCATTATTTACTGGTGAACAGTACAGAGAAAGTATGAAAAAAATGAAGAAGAACATTTACAAATGGGGTGAAAAAATCGATGACGTTACAACTCATCCCGCTACTAGACTTCATGTTGATTCAGTAGCGCACTCTTACGATATGTCTTTTGACGAAGAGAAGAAACACATTTTCACTACTGTATCACATTTATCTGGAGAAGTTGCTCACAGATGGAACACTATCTGCACAAAAATGGAAGATCAAGTGGCTAACGCTGACATGAAAAGAGAGCAATATCATTATTCAGGAACATGCCAAGGCGCTACCTGTGCAGGCTGGACAGGCTTGAACACATTATGGGCTTCAACTTATGATTGCGATCAAGAGCTAGGCACAAACTATCATGAGAGACTGAAAAAATATATGCAATATGTTGAAGACAACGGTCTAGCATTAGCAGGTGGTATCACTGACGGTAAAGGTAATAGATCAACTAAACCTTCTCAACAGTACAACAAAGATTTGAATCTGCATGTGAAAGAAGTTAGAGAAGATGGCGTTGTTCTTAGCGGATGCAAGATTCAGATTTGTGGTGTTGCAGCAGCTCATGAAATTATCGTAGTTCCAGGAAGCGGATACAAAGAGTCTGAGAAAGATTTCTGTGTTGCAGCAGCAATTCCTTTAGATGCACCTGGACTGACAATCGTTGAGACAAGAAGACCAAGTGATGCAAGAGACGAAGAAGAAGGCTGGGATGCACCAAAAGTTGGCAATATCACTCAAGCATATCTGTTGTTTGAAGATGTATTCGTGCCTAACGACAGAATTTTCATGAATGGCGAGTTCAAGTACAGCGGTGCTATCATTGGTAACTTCGCTGCTATATACAGAGCTGCAATTGGTGCTTGCGTAGCAGGCCAGGGAGATGTTATGATGGGAGCAGCCATTAATATGGCAAGAGCTAACGGATTAGCAAAGAAAACTTTCGATACGAAATTGACTGAAATGTCAATCCTTAATGAAATACCTTATGGTGTTGGTCTAAGTGCGATGTTGAAAGGAAAACAACATAAGTCTGGGCTGTTTGTTCCTAACCCATTCCTTGCACATCTTAACAAGACTCAGGTTGCAACACTTCCTTACACTGTTAAAATGATGACACAAGATATAGCCGGTGGAATCGCTGAAACAGGATGTATGCCTTCATACGCTGACTTTGTTTCACCACAGTATGGTGCAAAATTGCTTGATACCTTAGCAGCAGGAAGCGATCCAGAATCAAGAGCAAGAACTGCCAGATTAGTTGAATGGTTAACAATCGGCGGCGGCGTACCAGGATGTATGCATGGTGGTGGATCACAAGATGGCGCTAAAATGGTCGTAAAAGCTTTCACGAAATATGAAGACTTTGCAAACGATGCTGCTAGAATAGCTGGTGTCAAAATGAAGCTTGAAGACAATATGATTTACGATCCTACTAAATAATTGACAAAATTACACAAATAAATATTTAAATTTACCCGGGTTTTCAATTGGGATGGTCTATACAACCAAAGATAACCCGGGTAATACTCAATAAAAAATCGACATTACCCTATGAAGTTTCAGAATTTTACAATTTGGTGTTAGGCGTGCAAACGTTAACATAGTATTAACCGGGGTTTTTCCAGCTAAGTTTTAAAAGGATTCATCAACATTTCTAAAATTAAAGTATTTTGAGGAGGAATTATTCATATGAAAAGACGTGAGTTTGGTCAAGAACAACCGTACATTAATCTTGGTTTATTTAAACTAAGAATACCATTTATTCATGCAAAATTTGAAATACCTGAAGGCATACAAGGACTGATTCTTATAGCAGTACCAATGGGTGCCATTCCATTGGTTCAGGAAGCATTGGGATGTTCATTCGAAGTGGCATTGACCATGATGATTTTGAATGGTTTGTTATATTTGTTACATCCACTTTTTGGTGACCCGGTATTCCCCGGTTGGATTACACCTGCCATTCCATTGACCATGGCTTATTTAGCTGGCTTTGAGTCCGGACCAGACCGTATACATGCAATCATAGCACTTCAATTGTCAATGGCTGTAGTGTTTACGTTCTTTGGCGTTACTGGCTTGGCCAACAGACTTGTTAAGTACGTTCCATCTTCTATCCGTGCCGGTATCATACTGGGAGCAGGTATTGCTGCAGTTGTAGGCGTTATTAGACCTGGTGGTCGTATGGAAGGTATAGAGATATCAATTTTAACAGGTGTGGCTGTATGTTATTTGACAATGTTCTCATTTAAATTCTTGGCAGCTAAAAATAACAATCCGATTTTAAATCAGATTAGCAAATACGGTATGGTGCCTGGAATATTAGCAGCTGCGGTTGTTGGATTCTTAGTGAAAGAGATTACTTGGGGACCAATCCAAGGTGGTTTCGTACAGTTTCAATTTGCAGAGGCAATGAATTATACAATTTTCGGTGTAGGATTCCCGGCAGCTTCATATTTTGTAAGAGCTCTACCATTGGTAGCAGCAGCTTATATCATAGCATTTGGAGACTTTGTACTTGCTGAAGTTGTTATCAAGGATGCTGACGAAGTGAGACAAGATGAGTTTGTAGAATTCAATCCTAACAGATCAAATATCATCACAGGTATCAGGAACTTTATCATGGGTATCTTTGCACCATACGCACCATTGAACGGACCTCTATGGGCTGGTGGAACGATCGCTATAGCTGAGCGTTACAAGCATGGTAGAAAAGCGATGGATTCCGTTTATGGTGGTGTTTTCTCTTACATCCTGACTATGGGATTGTTTGCGATGCTATTGCCGGTTGTTTCATTCCTTAGACCACTGCTTCCTGCAGGTTTGTCATTAACTTTGGTTGTACAAGGATTTGCTTGTGCATATATCGCAATGGATATGGTTAAGACAAAGGAAGAAAGAGGTATTGCAGGTATCATGGCTATCTTCTTAGCTTTTAGAGGATCGGCTTGGGGTCTTGCAGCTGGTATTATTATGTTCATACTGATTGGTGTTGATAAAGAAAAAATTGCAAAAATCGAAGCAGAAGCAGCAAAAGAACTTGAATTGAAAAAAGAAAGACAAAGAATAGCACAAGAAAAGGAAAACGCAAAGTAAAAAAATATTCATTAGCTGGAAACAACCCCGGAAACATATTAAAATAGGATGTTAATCATCCTATTTTTTTAAACAATTGGAAGGAATGATGTCTGTATGAAAAAAGTCATAAAAATCAATGAGGAACCCTGTATCGGATGTAGTCTATGTTCGCTTGTATGCTCAATGACATGGAATCATGCTTATGGATTAAATGACACGCATATAGTGGTTGATCGGAGTGATTTGGATGGACGATTTGAAATCAAGGTTCTTGATACATGCAAAAGATGCTTCAAGTGTGTAAAAATCTGTCCATCATCTTGTATTGAAATTGTTGAAGTACAAGATGATCAAGATGAGGGAGGACATAATGGATAAATACTTTTCTCGTTTTATTGAGATTGATTTAAGTGCACGCACTATAAATATTTTGACTATTGATGAGAGTATTTTGAAAGACTACTTGGGGGGAGCAGGATTGTCTGCAAAATTCATCTATGATAAAGTCTCTGTAGGAGCAGACCCTTTAGGAAAAGATAATATATTATGCTTTTCGGTAGGAACTTTTGCAGGAACCGGTTTACCGACGGCCTGTCGAGTTGAAGCATCGGCTAAATCACCGTTGACAGGATTGATTGGCACATCCAATTCAGGTAATTACTGGGGAGCAGAACTGGTTTATGCAGGGTTCAATGGCGTTATCATTCGCGGAAAAGCGAAAGAGCCCACTTACATAAGTATCATCAATGATCAGGTTAAGATTCTTTCTGCTGAAAAATTGTGGGGACTTGATTCCTGGGATACCATGACACATATCAGAAAAGATCTTGGTGATAACAATATACAAATTGCTTCAATTGGCCAGGCTGGTGAAAATCAGGTCAAATATGCCAGTATTCAGAATGGACCATATGATGCCTGGGGACGTACAGGGCTTGGAGCAGTCATGGGATCAAAGAATCTTAAAGCAATTGCAGTACGAGGTACCGGAAGCATAAGACCAAAAAAAGAAAAAGCTTTTTTGAAAGAAGTTGAAGACAGTCTTAAAGCAATGATGGCATCTCCATTTTATGATGCTTTTAAGGAATATGGTACAATGCTGGCGACTATCCCATACTATAATTTTGGAGCATTACCGGGTCGAAACTTTCAAATCGGAAAACCGGAAGGCTGGATGGAGAATAGAAGCCGAAAAGTCGTTAAGCAATACAGCAAAAGAGGTGTGGCATGTATTTCCTGCCCTATTGCCTGTGCTCATTGGGTTGAAGTTAAAGAGGGCAAGTACAAAGACCTTAGTCTAAAAGATATGGAAGTGACCCCTGTCATTGGATTTGGTGCCGGCTGTGATATCAACAATATACCAGCAATATCAAAAATCAGTGAAGTATGTCAGAGATACGGACTGGATATGGTATCTGCTGCCTCATCTATTGCATTTGCTATGGAGCTATATCAAAGGGGATTGCTTACCTTAGAAGAAATTGGATTCACTTTGGAATGGGGAGATGAAGATGCGGTCATCAAACTGTTGAAACAAATTGCTTTGAGAGAAGGTATAGGTAAAATTCTAGCTGAAGGTGTAAAAGAAGCTTCTAAAAAAATACCTGGTTCTGATCATTATGCAATGCATGTCAAGGGACTTGAAATACCGATGATTGATCCAAGAGGTAGGTGGTCCACTTGGAGCTTTGGTAACCTTACCAATATTCGAGGAGGGGATCATTTGAGAAATAGAAACCCGGTTGAGAATTTAAGATTCAACGAAAATCGAAGACCATATGTTACAGAAGCCTTTGAATTTGGTCAGGAAATGTACGATTCGCTTGACATGCCACAAAACATCAAAGATAGTATATTTGATAAAGATAGAAAGCAGGTTGATATTGCACGTATGTCCAAGTGGTCAGAGGATTTGATATCTGTCTATAATAGCGTTGGGATTTGTATTAGACCACCGGTATTGCAAGCAATCGGACCTTCTGCGATTGCGAGACTATATTCAGCTTTTACTGGTATTGATATGACTGCAGAGATGATTATGAAAGCCGGAGAGAGAGTTTGGAATCTTCAGAAACTTTTCAATATTCGTGAGGGTGAAAAGCCAGAAGACAGCATCTATCCTGATAGATTTTTTAGCGAAGCTCAGTCAGATGATTCTGAAAAAGTGAGAAGATTAGATTTGATTAAAGTTAAGGAGATATTAGCTTCCTACTATAGAGAGAGAGGTTGGAACGAAGAAAGTGGATTACCTACTGATGATAAGTTAAAGGACTTGGATTTAGGTAATTAACATTAAAAAACGATGCATATGCACACGTCATTGATGTAAAAATGCATCAATTAAATAACCGTCAAAGGAGTTGGAATTGCTGAAAACGTTAACATCTTATGGAACTTAACCTGCTAAAAGGCATATGCACAAATGCATCGCTAAGTTTGTTAAAGTTATTTCAAGTCAGTAAAATCAACGTTTCATAGAAACTTAAGAATTGGCATAAAATTTGCATATATATAGTTGAATAAAATAAAACGAGGTGTAAATATGAATTTTGAATTAACTAAACAACAGTTAGAACTTCAAGAAATGGTCAAAGATTTTGTAGCAAAAGAAGTGGCACCAGGTGCTGCAGCAAGAGATGAAGCAGAATCATACGAAGAAACATACAAAATCATGAAAAAAATGGGTAAATTAGGTCTTTGGGGACTTCCTTATCCGAAAGAGTACGGCGGAGCAGGCGGAAATCAAGTAGATTATTGTCTAGCAGGAATTGAAATCAACAAAGTGGATGCATCTTTGGGATGCTCCTATTCAGTACATATCTCTTTGGCTGGATGGCCAATTTTCCATTATGGTACTGAAGAGCAAAGACAAAAATACTCTGTTCCCATGTTTAAGGGTGAAATGCTGGGATCATTCGCATTGACTGAGCCAAATGCAGGTAGTGATAGTGGCGCCAGCGAATGTACAGCTGTATTAAAAGGCGATGAGTATATATTGAACGGTCCTAAGATATTCAACACAAATGGTGGATATTCAGATGTTAATGTTGTTTTTGCAATGACTGACCCATCAAAAGGCGTTAAAGGAATCAGTGCTTTTATCGTTGAAAAAGATGCACCTGGATATAACATCATTAAGACTGAAAGAAAAATGGGTATCAGATCGACTCAACAGGCTGCTGTTCAAATGGAAGACTTAAGAGTCCCTAAAGCTAATCTTCTTGGAAAAGAGGGCGAAGGATTTAAAATAGCTATGACAACTCTTGACGGTGGAAGAATTGGTATTGCCGCTCAAGGCGCTGGAATTGCAGAAGGTGCTTATGAGTATGCCCTGCAATATGCTAAGCAGAGAGTACAGTTTGGAAAGCCTATTTCCACACAGCAATGGGTTGCATTCACATTAGCTGAAATGGCTACAAAAGTTGAAATGGCTAAAGCAATGACTTTTAGAGCAGCTTGCACAAAAGATGCAGGACAATCTTATTCAGTAGCTGCTGCAATGGCTAAAATGGTTGCAACTGACATCGCTATGGAAAACACTACTGATGCAGTTCAAATACTAGGCGGACACGGATTCTTGCGTGACCATCCAGTAGAAAGAATGATGAGAGATGCCAAGATTACTCAAATCTATGAAGGTACAAACCAGATACAAAAACTAGTAATTTCTGGATCGATTTTAAGATAGTACATTGTAAGAATAAAATTCAAGCCACAAAAGAGCATGAGTTCACGCTGCTCTTTTGTGTACTGATTTTTTGCAATTTTGTAATTGATACAGTCATATTATTTTTAGAATGAAGTTTAATTTAGGAGGCTTTGGAATGGCCAAAATTATTAGCATTAAAGAAGCGATGGATATGATACAAGATGGCATGAGTATAATGATTGCCGGTTTTCTTGCTGTAGGAACTCCAGAGATATTGGTAGACGCTCTTGTTGAAAAGAATACTAAGAATCATACGTTGATTGCTATATCAACAGCATATCCCAATAAAGGCAGCGGGAAATTGGTTGTCAATAAACAAATTAAAAAGGCTATCGTATCACATATAGGCACTAATCCTGAAGCAGGTAGGCAATATATCAATAACGAGATGGAAATTGAATTTGTCCCTCAAGGCACTTTAGTTGAAAGGATAAGATGTGGCGGTTTTGGTATGGGCGGCTTTTTAACACCAACTGGTGTAGGAACTGAGATTGAAGAAGGAAAGCAGAGGATTTCAGTCGATGGCAAGGATTACTTGCTCGAAAAACACCTCAGAGCGGACATAGCATTTATTAGAGCACACAAAGCAGATAAGAATGGTAATCTTACTTATCGAAAAGCAGCTAGAAATTCAAACATGGTAATGGCAACAGCTGCGGATATAACATTTGTTGTAGCAGATGAGATAGTAGAAGTAGGAGACCTTGATCAGGATGAAATCATGACTCCAGGTATTTTTGTTGATTACTTGGTACAGGGTTAAGGAGGAATGAAGATGAATAATAGAGAGATAATTGCTAGACGTGTTGCTCAGGAATTTAAAGATGGTGACTTTGTGAATCTGGGAATTGGAATCCCAACCTTATCAACTGCATACATACCTGATGGGGTCAATGTTACTTTGCATTCAGAAAATGGACACTACAATTTTGGCCCGCTTACTTGTGAAGAAGATAAAGATCCTGATAGCATCAATGCAAGTGGTGAGTTATGTGTCGTGAGAAATGGCGGCGTATTTTTTGACAGTACAGTATCTTTTGGTATAATTAGAGGTGGCTATTTGGATAAAACAGTCCTTGGTGCACTTCAGGTTGACCAAGAAGGTAATTTAGCCAATTGGAAGATTCCTGGAAGAGTAGTGCCAGGCATTGGCGGTGGAATGGACCTCGTGGTTGGCGCAAAGAAAGTCATTATTGCAATGGAACATACAGCTAAAGGTGATAAAAAAATACTAAAAAAATGCACAATACCTTTGACAGCAACCGGAGAGGTTGATATGATTATCACTGAAAAAGCTGTTTTTGAAAGAGAAAACGGTGGTTTAGTTTTAAAAGAGACGTATCCAGGTGTAACGGTTGAAGAAATCAGAGAGTTAACAGAAGCAGATTTCACAGTTGATGAAAATTTAAAAACAATGAATATTTAAGTTGAGTGGATATTTATTGGACTAATGAGGAGTGTAATAATGAAGAACGTAGCTTTTGTATTTCCCGGACAGGGAACGCACTATGTGGGCATGGGGATGGAAATAGCAAAACATTACAAAGAAGCAAATGACGTATATGAAATGGCTAACGATATAATGGGGATGGATATCAGAAAGCTTTGTTTTGAAGGACCTGAAGAAGTTTTAGTTAAAACTGAAAACTCTCAGCCGACAATACACACAACCAGTATTGCAATATTGAAAGTATTGCAAAAGTATGGTTTAACTGGTGATGTAACAGCAGGATTTAGTTTGGGGCAGTACTCAGCTTTGGTATATGGTGGTTCTATGAAATTTGAAGAAACTGTCAAATTAGTGCAGCAACGAGGGACTTTCATGGAAGAGGCAGTACCCAACAGACGTGGAAAAATGGTTGCTATAGTTGGACTTTCACGAGAAGATATTTATCAGATTGTTGAAGATTCTAAACATTTAGGTTATATTGAGCCATCCAATTTTAATTGTCCCGGACAAATAATAGTGGCAGGATACAATGCTGCAGTGGATTATGCAAACGAGCTGGCATTGGCAAGAGGTGCAAAAGCGACCAATTTTCTTAAAGTCAGTGGACCATTCCACACAATGCTTCTACTGGAAGCTGGCAACAGACTGAGAACTGAATTGGACAAAGTTACAGTAGACCACCCAAAAAAGAAATACGTTGATAATGTTACCGGTAAATTCTATTCTGAAGATGAAGACCTTAAAGATTTACTAAGAAAACATGTCTTTAAACCGGTTATGTGGGAAGATTCTGTAGATTCAATGCTGGAGCATGGAATCGATACTTTTGTTGAGATAGGACCAAGTAGCGTCTTGACACCTTTCAATCTACGAACTGCAGAAAAACACGGTATCAAAGTCAATTGTATGAATGTTGAAAATATGGAATCTCTTGATAAAGTATTGAGATATTTCGATAAAGTCAAATAAGTAAGTGTCTAAAATGACACTACAAAAAATAAAAAGGAGTGTAAATTTATGGAAATCAAAAAGATATTAGTAGTAGGCGGAGGCCAGATGGGAAGCGGTATTTCTCATGTAATGGCACAAGCGGGAATTCAAGTCTCTATGAGAGACATCACTAAAGAATACGCACAAAAAGGCTTGGACTCCATCACTAAAAACTTATCAAAGCAGTTGCAAAAAGGCAAAATCACTGAAGAAGTAATGAAAGCGACACTAGCGAACATCAATATTGGTGGTCAGTTCGTAAAAGAAGACTGTGACGTTGACCTAGCTATTGAAGCAATCAACGAAAACATGGATTTGAAGGTTAAGACATTTAAGCAACTAGATGAATGGTGTCCAGAAAGAACTATATTGGCATCTAATACATCTTCATTGCCAATAACAGCTATAGGAGCAGTTACAAGAAGACCAGAAAAAGTTGTTGGAATGCATTTCTTCAGCCCAGTATTTTTAATGAGACTTGTTGAAGTTGTAAGAGGCTTGGCAAGCGATGATGAAACGGTTGCTACAATTATGGAACTAGCTAAATTGATCGGAAAAAGCCCAATGGAAATCAAAGACTATCCTGGATTCGTAGGAAACAGAATAATGGTTCCAATGATGAATGAAGCTATTCAGACTTTATATGAAGGTGTTGCTGATGCTGAGACAATCGATGGTGTAATTCTAGCTGGATTCAACCACCCGATAGGTCCTCTTAGACTATGTGATGCTATAGGCAATGACACAATTCTTGCTGTTATGGAAGTTCTTTACGAAGGATTTGGAGATCCTAAATATAGACCATCTCCATTGTTGAGAAAAATGGTTGAAGCTGGCTGGCTTGGAAAGAAATCAGGCAGAGGATTCTACAACGACTACAAATAAGAATTGCCAATAAAATATGAAAGGATTGAATTGTATGTATCAATATAAAAACATTAAATTTGAAAATCATGATGGTGTTGGCATTCTAACAATGAATCGTCCGGAAGCTTTGAATGCTTTAAACAGCGAAACATTAGCTGAATTGTCCGAATGTGTTGACAAGATTGCAGCTGATAATGATGTACAGGTTGTCATTCTAACAGGCGAAGGAAAGTCTTTTGTTGCAGGTGCTGACATAAAAGAGATGGTAAACATGACCAGCAAAGAAGGTTACTCATTCGGTAAAACCGGTCAAGCTGTATTCAGTAAAATCGAGAAACTACCTCAACCTGTAATAGCTGCTGTAAATGGCTTTGCATTTGGTGGTGGATGTGAGCTTTCCATGGCATGCGATATCAGATTAGCCTCAGAAAAAGCGAAATTTGGTCAACCTGAAGTTGCTCTAGGTATTATTCCTGGATTTGCTGGATCTCAGAGATTGCCAAGAATTGTTGGAAAAGGCATTGCAAAAGAGTTGCTTTATACAGGTAATACTATAGATGCACAGGAAGCCTACAGAATAGGACTTGTCAACAAAGTTTATTCACCTGAGACTTTGATTGATGAAGCTAAAAAGATGGCTGCTGTCATTATGAGTAAAGGACCTTATGCTGTCAGACTATGTAAAGAAGCTGTCAATACTGGATTTGAAGTAGATCAGGCGACCGGTTCAGATTTTGAAGCATCTTTGTTTGGCATCACATGTTCCACAGAAGATAAAAAAGAAGGAATGACTGCTTTTATAGAGAAGCGAAAAGCCACTTTCGTCGGAAAATAAATCTAAGATAAAAGTCCTTTTGCTTTCAAAAGGACTTTTTTCGACTTTAAAGGAGAGCTTGACAGTGAAGATACTGGTTTTAATTAAAGAAATCATAGACACCAATAGTAAAATTGTTTTCGATAAACATAAACGAATAGATGAAAGCCAAGTTAAATGGGTTGTAAACCTTTATGATGAGTATGCCCTTGAAGAGGCTATTAGAATAAAAGAGCAGTATGGTGGAGAGGTAGTTATTTATAGTGTTGGTAGGGATAGAACCAAAGATACCCTTAATTATATCATGTCAATGGGGGCTGACAGAGCAGTACTTATTAAGTCGGAATTAACAGATGCAAAATCAACCAGTGAGATTTTAGCAAAACATATCAGCGAAAGAGATGCTGATTTTGATTTAATTTTAGCTGGATGGATAGGTATTGATTGCAATAGAGGCCAGGTACCGGGAAGAGTGAGCTCAATTCTGGAGGTGCCTTTTGTAAATGTTATCATAAAGATTGATATACATGGCAAGACCGTTACCTGTGAAAAAGAGGGTGAGACCAGCAATGAAATAATCGAAACTAAGATGCCTTCTTTGATAACAGTTCAAAGAGGTATAAATGAACCAAGATATCCCAGTATCCTTAGCATTATGGACAATACTGAGAAAAAAATAGAAGTTATAGAAAATGTGGATCAGTTAGTGAGCAAACAGGCGAAAATCAAAATTGAACCTGAAAAAGACAAGAAAAAAACTTATATGATTAATGAAAGTGATCCGGAATTAGCCGTAAAGATGCTAATGAAAAAGATGATTGCTGATAAAGTCATGTAAATAACTGGATTGGAGATATAACATGAGCTGTGATGTATTGGTGATTGTAGAACACAATGAAGGCCGTCTCAAAAACGTCAGTAATGAGATATTGAGCTATTTTGGAGGGATTGCAAAAGATAATGGTGTAAAAGTCATTGCTTTTGTTTTTGGAAACCACATTACTGAAAAATTGTATTGTGATATTGGTAAACTTGGTATTTCTCAGATTGTAACCCATGTGGATAGGGACTTAGATGAACAACCTGGTTTAATTGCCGGTATGACTGTTGATTTAGCTAAAAAAGTCAAACCTAAATTGATAGTGATGGCAAATACTGTCAGATCTAGAGATTCAGCACCATTGATAGCTCAAGAGTTAAATATTGAAATGTTTAGTGATATCATAGATATAAATCATAAAAAAACGGTTATTAACCTCACAAGACTTGTTTATGGCGGGAAAGCAATGGAAAAGATCAAGTTGTCAAATCAACAGGCATTGATAACAATCAGACCTAATGCACTTGGCAATCATGAAAATGAAGCTTTCATACCTAAAGTAACCAGATTCAAGACAAATGAAATCCTAAAAACTCAAACATACGAAACAAAGGCTAAAATAACCAAAGAAAAGGCTCAAAAGCCAATCAATGAGGCTGAAGTTATTATAGCGATAGGCAGAGGAATCAGAAGACTCGAGGACTTAAATATGGTGGATGATTTAGCACGAGTGGTCGATGGTGTAATAGGTAGTACAAGACCAGTGGTAGACATGGGCTTTGTTAGGCGCTCTCATCAAATTGGTCAAAGTGGTAGATCTGTTTCTCCTAAGTTGGCAATACTGTTGGGTATTTCAGGTCAGATTCAGTTTGTAGCTGGAATAAGCAAAGCCAAGACTATAATAGCTGTTAACAAAGATGCAAAAGCAACCATATTCAAATCAGCTGATTATGGAGTAGTTGGAGATATATATGTTATTACTCCAATCTTGACACGAGAGCTTAAAAAACTTAAGCTTCAGAACAGATAATAGTGATTATTAGACATATATTCGCCTTCCTTTTTGGGGAGGTTTTTTGTTTGACAAATACAAAGTTCTAAAGTAACATACACTCATAGATTTCATCAACAGGGTTCTATGAGTAATTAAATCAGCAGTGTATTTTTCAGCAAAGATATTTAGATAAAAAATTGATAAGGAAGGATAATATGGTCAATAAAGAACTATCAGCTAAGATTTGTGTTGTTGGAGGTGGGCCAGCAGGTTATGTGGCTGCAATACGATCTGTCCAATTAGGAGCTAATGTCATTCTGATTGAAGATAAGGAAATTGGAGGCGCATGCCTTAATAGAGGATGTATTCCGACTAAAGCACTTTTAAAATCCTCTGAAATAGCATCCAATATTAAGGATTCCAAGAACTTTGGTTTTTTGAGTAGCTTAGAAAGCATCAATTGGCAAACAGCTGTTAAAAGAAAGGACAAGATAGTCAAAAATTTAAAGGCTGGATTGGAGCATCTTCTGGTTGCCAATGAAATTGAAATTATTAGAGGAAAAGCAGATATACAGTCTGATAAAAGTGTTCTAATCGACTGTGGAGATGAAAATATACTTATAAACTGTGAGAAGCTAATAATTGCAACTGGAGCTACTCCACTTGTTCCATCCATACCGGGAATTGAACTGGAAGGCGTTATGACAAGCAATGAAGCTTTAGATCTGGAAGTTCTACCTGAGAGACTCGTTATAATAGGTGGGGGTGTAATAGGATTAGAATTTGCTACAATGTTCAATGAGGCAGGTGTAAAGGTAACTGTGGTTGAGTTACAGAACAGGATAGCACCAAATGAAGACTCTGAGATTGCGACTGAGCTTTTAAAAAGCATGAAGCGAAAAGGGGTTTCGTTTAAGCTATCCGCTTGTGTGAACGCAATTGAAAGAGACAATGAGAAGTTATCAGTAGCTTATACTCTAAACGATAAACATGAAACACTTGCATGCGATAAAGTTTTAGTAGCTATAGGCAGAAGACTCAATACAGATGCATTCAAGAATATTGATATTAAACTGGAAAAGGGCGCTATCACAGTAAACGAGAGAATGGAGACCAGTATTGACGGTGTCTATGCAGCAGGCGACATCACAGGTGGTAAATTGCTAGCACATCTGGCCTTTATGGAGGGTAGGGTAGCTGCCGAGAATGCCATGGGTATTGATAGCAGAGTTAACATCAATGCTGTTCCGGCTTGCATTTATACAGATCCAGAGGTGGCATCTGTCGGCATAACGGAAGAAGAAGCTATTAAACTAGGAATATCTGTACAAATTGGAAGATTCGATTTCAGAAACAATGGAAGAGCGTTGACATTAGCTGCCAGAGAAGGTTTTGTAAAAGTCATAGCAAAGGATGACCACACCATCATTGGTGCTCAAATCATGGGATTAAACGCATCAGAAATCATCAGTGAGTTGACACTGGCGATTGTATTGGAAGCAAAAGCTGATGTGATAGCTGATATCATACATCCTCATCCAAGTCTGAGCGAAGCGATATGGGAGGCTTGTTCAGAGATTGCAGGGAAGCCGATTCATCAACAGGGTTCTTGAGTTCAAGTGGCGTTTTCCTGATAATAAGGACTAAAAAAGCTTGACAATCCTTAAAGATAATGATAATCTTTATCAGTAAGTAGTTATTATTTTCACTATCAGAGAGGTGGTATGCTATATGATGCTTTCACAGGCTAAAGCAGGACAGAAAGCTATAATTCAGGAAATAACAGGGAATGACAAATTAAAGAAGTTTCTTTTTTCACTGGGATGTAGCGAAGGACAGGAAATAGCACTGATATCCATTCTAGCAGGAAATTACATTATAAATGTTAAGGATAGCAGATATGCCATAGATCGAAAGATGGCAGAGATAATAAGAATAAATTAGTAAGTTAATGATATGCTGGCATGCACCAGCATTTTCTTTTGACTTTTAATTGAGAATGACTATTGATATCACAAACACAATCCAAGGAGGAAATTATGAAGATCGCATTAGCCGGAAATCCTAATTCCGGTAAAACAACATTATTCAATGCCATAACAGGAAAGACAGAGTACGTCGGGAACTGGCCAGGTGTAACTGTAGAGAAAAAAGAGGCATTTCTAAAAAACAGTTATCAAACATTTAATACCAGTGTCAGAATAGTGGATCTACCAGGGGCATATTCAATAGCTCCTTATACAGGCGAAGAAGCAATAACTAGAGATTTTGTAACAGGTGAGAACCCAGATGTTATTATTAATATTATCGATGCAAACAGTCTTGAACGGAGCCTTTTTTTCACAACGCAATTATTGGAGCTGGGGATACCCGTCGTTATTGCTTTGAATAAGCAAGATATTTTGAAGCGTCATGGAGATGCTATTGATTCGAACAAATTAGCGAGTCTTCTTAACTGTAGTGTTGTTGAAACAGTTGCCAACAAAGAAAAAGGGATTAAGCGACTAATTGAAGTTGCAATTGAAACAGCTAGTTCGAAAAGTATTCAGGCACCTCCTGATCTAGATTTTAATGTTGAGCGCAATGAAGATAATGCTAGGCAGAAATTTACCAGTGTCATTGTTAAGGAATGCCATGTGTCAAATAGAGATACCAATGAAATATCCTTATCAGATCGTCTGGACAGAATTGTGGCACATAAATGGTTGGGATTGCCAATTTTCTTCCTGGTGATGTGGGCGGTCTATGCTTTTTCAATTGAGGGTGTTGGTGGGTTTTTGTCTGAGTATATGAATGAATACATTTTTGGAGAAATAGTACCCGATGCCGCTAATGCTTTTTTTGAAGGAATTGGGGTAAGTCCACTGTTACAATCCCTTATAGTTGATGGCGCTATTGGTGGTGTAGGAGCCGTTGTCGGATTTCTCCCATTAATCATGGTACTGTTTTTTTGCTTGGGGTTACTCGAAGATAGTGGCTACATGTCTCGGGTCGCAGTGGTTATGGATCGATTCTTTAAGAAAATCGGCTTGTCAGGGAAATCTATCATTCCCATGATAGTCGGGTCAGGTTGTGCAATTCCTGGAGTTATGGCTACACGTACAATAGAGGACATCAATGAACGAAGGATGACCACTATTCTAACACCTTTTGTGCCTTGTGGAGCAAAGATCCCTATTATTGCATTGTTTTCAGCGGTCTTTTTCCCTAATGCCAGCTGGGTAGGACCAAGCATGTATTTGCTGGCTATTATAATGATTACCTTAGGGGGATTGTTGCTCAAAAAAATATTTGTTTGGGAAAACACTTCGATATTTCTAATAGAATTACCGGAATATAAGATACCGAGCTTAAAACATGCCACAACACAAATGTTTAAACATGCAAAAGGATTTATTATCAAAGCCACCACAATAATTCTGGTAATGAACACCCTTGTTTGGTTTATGCAGGCATACGGGTGGAATCTGCGACCGGTTGCAATGCAGGATGCTAGTATTTTGGCTTCATTCGGTGGCCTCATATCCCCATTGCTGATACCTCTCGGATTTGTAGGTTGGCAACTTGCGGCAGCAATTCTTACGGGTTTTGTAGCTAAAGAGAATGTTGTTGCAACGTTTGCTGTTTTGCTTGCAGTTGCCTCGGAGGATGCTTTGCATTTGCCGGGTGGCGTCCTTGCCGGTATATTCAACCCAGTAACCGGCTATGCATTTCTAGCTTTTAATTTATTTACACCGCCTTGTTTTGCCGCTATCGGGGCTATGAACTCAGAACTTGGTTCAAAAAAATGGCTTTTCCGAGCTATCGGTTTTCAACTGGGGGTTGGATACGTGGTGGCTATGGTCATATCTCAAATTGGTTCTATAATCGTATATGGAGAGACAGCAATTGGGTTTGGATCTTCAATATTTGTCCTTATCTCTATTATTTTGCTGGTGACAAGATTGATTCACAAATCGGATAATAAGGTTAAGCAGATATTAGCAGAAGCTAGTGAAGGAGGTATTTAAATGCCAACAATTATAGTAGGGCTTATCTTTTTTGGAATAATAGGAGTTGCTGCATATAAATCAAGACAAAGCATGAAGAATAATTCTTGTCCCGGATGCTCAGGTAGCTGTTCTACTCAGGAAAAGCAAAAGTGTGGTCGAGCAACATAAAAACAGATAATAAAGCCGTTTTCTTGTAGAAAACGGCTTTAAAATTTCTATATGAAATATTATTTAAAATAATTATAAAATAGTGTTGGCAAATATCACATATAGTGATAATATCACATTAAGAAATAAATCAAAAAAATAAATTAAAAATTTAGGAGGATTACCATGAAAAAGACATTAAGTATTATAATAGCTTTAGTGATGATTTTGAGCATACCGGCATTTGGTGCCGAACAAGACATAGTGGAAATAGCCGTAGAATCAGCTGACTTTAACGTATTGGTAGCAGCACTTCAAGAAGCAGAATTAGTAGGAGCACTACAAGGAGAAGGACCTTTTACAGTATTTGCCCCAACTGATGCAGCATTTACAAAATTACTAGGTGAACTTGGCATAACAGCCGGACAGCTTTTGGAACACCCACAATTAAGTGAAGTACTACTTTATCACGTAGTATCAGGAAAAGTAATGAGCACTGATTTGAGCAATGGAATGACCGCAGCAACACTGAATGGAGAAAGCATAACAGTCGATTTGACAGATGGCGTTAAAATTAATCAATCAAATGTTGTAACCGCTGACATTGAAGCAACAAATGGTGTTATTCACGTAATAGATACAGTTTTGGTCCCTGAAGGATTCAAATTAGAGGTTCTACCTGAAACTGTTGTCGACATAGCATTATCTAATGATGATTTCAGTATATTAGTAGCAGCATTGCAAAAAGCAGATCTTGTAGGGGTACTCCAAGGAGATGGACCGTTTACAGTATTTGCACCAACAAATGATGCATTCGTAAAACTGTTGACTGCATTGGATATAACTGCTGAAGATTTGTTATCACAACCGGATCTTGCGAAAGTACTACTATATCATGTCGTTTCTGGAAAAGTAATGAGTACTGATTTAACAGATGGCATGACAGCACCTACAATAAATGGTGAGACTATCGAATTCGATTTGACAGATGGTGTTATGGTTAATGCAAGCAATGTAGTGATTGCTGATTTAGAAGCAGATAACGGTGTTATACATGTAATCGATACAGTACTTGTTCCAGCTAATTTCACATATCAAGCAGCTGAGGAACAAGTTGATATACCAGCAACTGGCGTTACAGGCTTGAATATTCTAATCGCTTTGAGTATAATATCACTGTTGGGTTTTGTACTAATACCTAAAAAACAATATCAATAGAAAGAACAGGTGAGATAAAATGAGCGACTTTGGAACAAGATTAAAAATCATTAGGAAGACTAGAAATATAACGCAATCAGATTTATCGAAGGCCTTAGGGATCGCTCAATCTACAGTAGCAAATTATGAGAACAATACCAGGTTTCCTGGTGAATCGAGTTTAAAAGATCTCTCGGAATATTTGGAAGTAAGTCTAGATTATTTGATGGGGCTAACTGATCTAAGATCAGTAGCCCCTCAAAATATCAATAATGAAGAATCAATAGATGAAGCAGTAGAGACTTTTAACAGCCAAGAGTTAAGAAATCAGATCTTACATTATCTGATAAATGGCAAAGAATCAGAAGCTACAAAAATTTTAAAAAATGCTTTTGACAAAGGCTTTGAATTAACGAGTATGATAGAGCAAGTCATAATACCTTTGATGGAGCGTGTAGGTTCACTATGGGAGGATGGCGAGATTTCGGTCGCACAGGAGCATTATATATCCAATGTGATAGAATCGTTTATAGGCTATCTGAGCAAGTCAATCAATACTCATCAGGATAAGAGTTACTCTGCTCTACTCATTACTCCTTTATCAGAAGACCATGTATTGCCTCTAAAATTGTCTTCAGAGTATTTCAGACAAAAAGGCTGGAGAGTTTTCTACTTAGGAAAGAGTGTTCCTCTAAAGAGTCTTAAAAGTATCATGCTAAGAGAATCAATCGATGTAGTGGTGGTTTCAGTAACAATGGATTACAATCTAAAAAGTGCAGAGCATCTGATTACGACACTGAAGGAATGGGAGCTAGCTAAACAACCGATTATCTTAGTTGGTGGCAATGCCTTTAAAAATGATTCAGTAGCTAAGGATTTACTAAAAGCTGATATATACGTGAAAAAGATAGAGGATCTAAGTTTCATAATTAATCAATTGGAAACACAGCTTAAAAATCAACAGGATTCTTGGGTTTAGGTGGAGTTTCAAACGCCATCTGAACCTTAGAAACCGTTATCCAGGGACTTAACAGTGCTTATCTCCCACTTATAGAAGTGGGAGTCTTAGCACTGTTAGTTATCGGATAGATGATAAGAAACAGATTGGTGTTATGAATACCCAATCTGTTTTTTTGAATTATTACTTAAGTCAATCAATGAAAATAATATTTCTTGCAATATACGTCTAAAAGTATTACACTATACTTCGTACTTAAGAGAGGCAGGTTTAATAATGAGTAAAAAAATAATTAATATAGCAGTGATAGCACACGTGGATGCTGGGAAATCAACTCTAGTTGATGCGTTTTTAAAACAAAGCAATGTTTTCAGAGAGAATCAACAGGTTGTAGACTGTGTCATGGACAGTAATGATATCGAAAGAGAAAGAGGAATAACCATCTACTCTAAAAATTGTTCAGTTATGTACAAGGATATTAAAATCAACATAGTCGATACACCTGGACATGCTGATTTTTCATCTGAAGTTGAGAGAATCATAAAGACTGTCGATACGGTTATCTTGTTGGTTGATTCGAGTGAAGGTCCTATGCCACAGACGAGATTTGTGCTTCAAAAATCTCTGGAAAGAGGGTTGAAACCAATCCTATTGATTAATAAGATTGACAAGAAAGACCAAAGAGCTGAAGAAGTTGTAGATATGGTTTTTGATTTGTTTGTAGATTTGAATGCAGATGATGAACAACTCAATTTTCCGATTCTTTATGGCGTGGCAAGAGATGGTATCGTGCAATTTGAATTTGAAGACAAGAAAGTTGACATATCAGCTCTATTTGAGACGATTGTTGAACATATACAACCTTACCCAGACAAGAATGAGGATCCATTACAGTTTCAAATTTCAGCATTGGGCTATGATGATTATATTGGAAGACTTGGAATTGGTAGAATCTATAGCGGTAAAATAAAAGAAAATCAAATGGTTGCCATATCCAAGAGAGATGGTAGCATTGCTAAAAAGAAAATCTCTCAAATATTTGTTTATGAGGGAATGCTCAGAACACCTGTGAAAGAAGCACTTAGTGGCGATATAGTAGTTGTCGCTGGAATTCCGGATATTTCAATCGGTGAAACTATTTGCTATGAGAATCAAGTCTTACCTATGGAACTAATCAATATCGAGGAACCAACCCTGTCAATGAATTTTTTGATCAATGCGTCTCCTTTTGTAGGATTAAGTGGCAAATATGTGACCACGAGACATCTTAAAGCGAGACTTGAAAAAGAGCTTGAGGTTAACGTAGGTTTACGTGTTGAGCCTTTAGCGGATAGTATTGACGGTTTCAAGGTGTCTGGAAGGGGCGAGCTTCATTTGTCCATCTTGCTTGAGAATATGAGGCGTGAGGGCTATGAGGTTGCAGTTTCTAAACCTGAGGTTATCTATCGCAGAGTAGATGGCAAACTACAAGAACCTATTGAGAGAGTTATTACTAGCGTTCCGGAGGAATATTCCGGAGTTGTTATTTCGAAACTGAATATCAGAAAAGGGTTGATGATAGCCATGTCACCGGATGGCTCGTTTGTAAAAATGGAGTTTCTGGTACCGACTAGGGGACTGCTTGGTTACAGGACTGAATTCATCAATGATACTCGAGGCGAAGGAACCCTTGTAAGAAAGTTTGAAGGCTACGAGGAACACAAAGGCGATATTCCTCAAAGAATCAATGGAGCACTTATATCTCAGGAGCAAGGAGAAGCTATGGCCTATTCACTCGTTAATCTGAGTGAGAGAGGGCAGTTGTTTATTACACCTGGAACAAAGGTATATGAAGGCATGATTATAGGAATCAACGCCAGAAATGAAGACATGGTTGTCAATCCTTGTAAAAACAAGAAAATGACCAATATGAGAGCATCGGGAACGGATGATTCGCTCAAATTACCCCCCCCAAAATCAATGACATTGGAAGAGTCTTTGGAGTTTATTAATGATGATGAGTTGGTCGAGATTACCCCTGACGACATAAGAATCAGAAAGAAGTATCTAAAAGAACTTGATCGAAAAAGGTTAGGAAAAACAAATAATCAATAACAAAAGTGCCTGTAAGTATCAGGCACTTTATTTTTGCGACAAAATGGTTTATCTGGTATGTTTAACCCTTTCCAACATTATTTCAATTCGATCATCATCAAAATAGATCTTAGCGTCATCGGTCATCATGCCTACCAAAGCTAATTCCTGATTTCTGACATGCTCTCCTGCGAGAGCCCAAAATGTGTCTTCCATCTCTTCCTGCCTTTCCAGATGCAAGCATTTAACCATCTGATAAATGCATTTCATTTTATCTTTATCATAATCACATTTAAAAGTTAGAATATAGCTATCGACCATTTCCTGGTAGTTAAGATCTATTTTCTTAGCGCCCATAAATTGAAGATAATGAATAATCTCATCAATTATTCTGATAACCTTGGTATTTTCCTTACTCATCTGTCATCATCATCCTTTCCAAACATTTCAATAATCGGTATTAATACTGCTGCTGCAAGGCCAGCCGCAAAACCATTGTTATAAAGATTAAGCCCAC
>JAHRFV010000001.1 GCA_019084435.1 Dethiosulfatibacter sp. | reverse complement strand
TGCCAACTTTTCTTCTGCAACCATAGGAATCATTTCATTGATTAAAAAATCAATGTATCTGTCTTTTGACATTTCTCTAGGCCATCCATGGGCACCTAGGAATGTGGCTGAAATATCGGCTTTGGTATTTTGTTTCAGCTTTGATATAACCCTAAGCTGTTTCAGTTCTGTTTCTTTATCCAATCCATAGCCACTCTTGATTTCAATAGTGGTTGTGCCATTTCTGATCATTCTGTCGATTTTGTTATGGCTTTCCAGATAAAGCAAGTCTTCCGGTTCCGACCTAGTCATGTCGACGGATGCTTCCATGCCTGTTTTGATTCCGCTATCTCTAAGCTTCTCCAATCCACCGGGAATCAGACCTGTAGCGTACTCCTCAACCCTAGACTTTCCAAAGACTAGATGGGTATGACAATCTACAAAACCGGGAAGGACAACCCTATTGGAGCCATCAATTACCTGGGAGTCCGTATCATCGATTTGACGGTCATATTCTTCCTTAGTGCCTATGAAGATAATTTTCTCACCCATTATACCGACATAACCATTTCTTATCAGACCTACCAAATCTTTACTGTTTTCTGAAACAGTCAGAAGCTGACCACAGTTTTTTATTACAAGATTCGGTTTAAGTTTTTTTTGATTCATATAAATCCCTCCTTGACAGCAATCAATAGAGCTCTCCTACCACTTTTTCAACAGCTTCCAACAGCTTGTCTGAGGCTATCAATTCTGTGGCAATGTCCATATCCTTGTAGATCAGTCTATCCGACTCCATAAAGGTGACTCTCTGTCTCAGTTGTCCATAAGCCTCCTTAGACCCTTTTCCCAATAAATCAGCATCCTTGAAATCCACAGCTTGAGCTGCGCATAGCAACTCTATACCCAACACAGATTGGGCATGCCCAATAATCACCCGTGCTTTTCTGGCTGCAATTGTTCCCATACTGACATGGTCTTCCTGATTGGCTGATGTGGGTATGGAGTCTACACTGGCAGGGTGTGCCAGCACTTTGTTTTCAGATACCAGTGACGCAGCGGCATATTGTGGAACCATAAAACCACAATTAACCCCACCCTCCTTGACCAGAAATCCCGGTAACCCGCTCAGTGATGGATTGACCAATCTTTCAATGCGTCTTTCCGATATATTGGCATACTCAGCCATAGCTATTCCCAAAGTATCCATTGCTATAGCAACCGGTTGTCCGTGGAAATTGCCTCCTGAATAAGCCTCTTCCGTATCTGTGAAAATCAGCGGGTTATCAGTGGCTGAGTTTATTTCTGTCTCTATCACTTGTCTGACATAATCCAAGGCCAGTCTGCTTGCTCCATGAATCTGTGGCGTGCACCTGAGAGAATAGGCGTCCTGCATCCTCTTTTCACCTTGTCTGGTTGTAAGCTTGCTGTTCTGGCAAAGCTTCAGGAGATTTTTCGCGCATTCTATCTGTCCCTTGTGAGGCCTAGCAAGATGGATACGTTCATCAAAGGCATCTGTTATGCCCTCAAGGGCTTCAATGGTCATTGTAGCAATCACATCCGCCGTTTTGGTGATGACAATGGAATCATAAACTGCCAGACTCCCTACAGCCATCATTGCACAAGTGCCATTGATCAGAGCGAGTCCTTCCTTAGCCTGCAGTGTGACTATGGGTATGCCTGCCCTTTCCATAGCCTCCCGACCTTCCATCGCTTCACCCTTGTATTCAGCCTCCCCTAGTCCGATCATAGGAAGCACCATATGGGCCAGCGGACATAGATCACCACTGGATCCCACAGATCCTTTTTCTCTGATTTGAGGATGGACACCTTTGTTGAGCATATCAATCAACGTCTGAACCACTTCAAGTCTGATACCTGAAAAGCCCTTTACCAGTGCGTTGGCTCTTAGCAGAATCATGGCTCTTACAATCTCCGTGTCAAAGTTACTTCCGATACCGACTGCGTCTGCAACTATCAGATTTCTCTGGAGCTCCTCTAACTGGTCATTTGAAATGCTCACATCACTGAATTTTCCAAAGCCTGTGTTGATGCCATAAATCGCTCTGCCTTGAGCAACAAATTTTTCCACAAGATTTCTCGATTCAATGATTTTTCTTTTTCCATCTTCAGTCAGCTCGACTTTTATTCCTTTTCTAGATACCCTGACCACTTCTTCAAGGGTCAGGCTATTGCCATCTAAATATACTATCGGGTCCATTCGTACCTCCCTGTTTCTATTATCTGACTGCTCTTCCCTTTGGTCCAAACGTCACAAATTCAGCAGGTTGCCACCATAATGGCACTTTGATGGATTCATCAGTCAGCTTTCCTTTTCCGTTTGCTACATCTTTGGCGGTTTCATAACCTGCCTGGGCATGTCTCACAACACCAATACCCGAATCTACCGTCAGTGCAGAATCAAGTCTCAAATCAGCTTCCTCTGTTCCGTCAGCTATCATTGTTACTCCCGTATGGACTGCCTCACCCATAGAATAGTTTGCCTGAATTGCAATGAGGTCGCAGCCGGCTGCGCAGTTCAACAAAGCATTTAAGTATGGCCAGTCTGAAATCAGATCTCCACCATCCTTCATGTTTTCAGACTCAAATGTGGGGTTGACTATGGATCCAGAATCCAGGTTGTCTCTCGAGAAGGCAACAGGACCCTTCAGTTCGCCATTTCTTACCATTTCATTGATTGCAAGCCCGAATTTCCTTCGCTGCCCAAATCCCATATAGCAGATTCTTGCTGGAAGTCCTTCTATCGGCAGATTTCGTCTTGCCAGATTGATCCATCTCTCAACCAATGGGTCTCCCTTGCATATTTCAAGGGCAAGATCATCTGTCTTTCTGAGGTCTTCCGGATCTCCTGACATGCAGATCCATCTGAATGGTCCTCTTCCCTCACAGAATAGCGGTCTAATGTATTCCGAAACAAAACCAGGAATCGTCATGGCTTCAGCTTCAGGCATTCCAGCATCCCTACACTCTTTTCTGATGCTGGTACCATATTCGAATACCTCAACGCCTTTTTTGTAGAATTTGTTCATGACAGTCAGCTGTCTTTTCATTGTCTCTCTGGCATCCTTTAAGTATGCCTGTCTGTTTCTTGCTCTGTAATCATCTGCTTCCTCGCCGGTATAACCTGAAGGGATATAGGATATCGGATCATGACAAGGGCACATCTCACTGATTATATCAGGCATAAATCCTTTGATATAAGCTTCTTCAAAGACATCCGCCGCATTGCCAACCACCGCTACAGAGGTAGGTCTTTTCTCCGCTACTGCTTTTTTTGCGATATCAATAGCCTCATCCAGAGAGTAAACCTTCTGGTCAAGATAGTTTTTCTCTATTCTCCTGTCAATTATTCTCTCGTCTGCATCCACTATTATAGCAACACCGCCATGCATCTTCATGGCCCAGCTCTGATTGCCTCCCATACCGCCTGCTCCAGCCGTCAGATAGATCCTGCCGGTCAGGTCGTTATCAAACTTTTTCATGGCGATGGCTGAAAGTGTTTCAAATGTTCCCTGTATTACGCCTTGTGTACCGATATATTCCCATGGTGCTGCAGTGTATTGAGCAAATATGGTCAGGTTCTTATCCTGTAGATCGTAGAAAGTCTCCCAGGTTGCCTTCATGATATTGGTGGTTGCCATAACAACTCTCGGTGCCAATCTCTGGGTTCTGAACACCGCTACAGGCATACCCGATTGTATGACAAGCGTCTCATTGTTTTCGAGCTCTTTAAGTGCCTTTACGATTGCATGATATGATTCCCAGTTTCTGGCGCATTTGCCATTACCACCATAGATAACCAACAGCTCCGGAATTTCTGCATTCTCCATGTTGTTTTCCAGCATCCTTAACAGTGACTCCTGTTTCCATCCCTTGCATCTAAGTGTGTCGCCTCTTTGGGCTTTGACTTCATATAAAACTTCAGCATTACTCATTTTAATCCTCCTATTTTTAAGTTCCATAGTATTTAATACTATACAA
Source organism: Dethiosulfatibacter sp. (assembly GCA_019084435.1). The sequence continues at coordinate 11,289 of JAHRFV010000001.1, read as the reverse complement.
AGCAATAAGCGTGCCAATAGTTCACATATTCAAATCATGCTATTTCAAGGGTTCCGGAAAGCGTATTTCTATATTTAGTTCGTTATTGTACAAATTTTATACTATTGTATTAACTAAATACTGATATACAACACTTCCCATTATTATCTGGTGTATAAATTTTATACTATTCTTCTTGTCAGCTTTTATTTCAACGTGATATAATGCCTTAAATGGAGGTGATAGCATGCTCAAATTGTTTGATAAGTTAAGTTGTCCTATCATAATACTTGAAGGAGAAAAGGTCATATACACTAACCATCGAGCTGATCAAATCAACAGATCAGTCAATCTTTTAGAAATTATTGGTTCAAGCGAAGTATTGAATCAAGGAAATCACACCTATAATATTCATAGATATTTTGTTGTACTATCAAAAAAGAAGTATCAAATCATTGAGCTTCAAGATGTAGATTATCTTAGGCGTATTGAAGAAAAAGTATATTGTTATGAGGCCATCTTCGACAAGCTGGATGATGGACTGATGATGAGTGACAAGAATGGAAGAATCATTCTCTACAATCCAGCTCAAGAAAAGCTTGAGGGACTGGCAAGAGAGAACTGTATGGGAAAATATCTGTGGGATGTGTATCAATACGAGGCGCCGGAAATGTCTGAACATCGGCAGGTTTTCAAAAGCCAGAAGCCTATCATCAATGAATATAAATCCCATGTCAAAAATGGGCAATCAGAGAAATATCTGTCTTATTCTACTTATCCAGTTATACATGACAACCAGACACTATCGGTCTTTTCTGTCAGCAAAAACGAATCGAAGCTGCTGGAGCTTCTCTCAGAGACCCTTGAATTAAAGCGAAAGCTAAAAAACAAAGCCGTCTCTAAAACATTCAATAACGGCACCTTTTACACATTTGACGATATAAAGGGAAACAGCCCTGCCATGACCAATACCATAAAAGAAGCAGAAAGAATGTCTTTGATTGATGGTAATTTATTGATTATAGGCGAAACAGGTGTGGGCAAGGAAATGTTCGCTCAAAGCATCCATAACATGAGCAAGCACAATAAAGAAAAGTTCTTTGCGGTAAACTGCGCGGCTCTTCCCGAAAATCTTTTGGAAAGCACTCTCTTCGGAACGACAAAAGGATCCTTTACAGGCTCCATCGATCAGGATGGCTACCTGGAGGAAGTGGGGAAAGGTACCCTATTTCTGGATGAGCTCAACTCACTGCCAATCTATATGCAAACCAAGCTCCTCAGAGTATTTCAGGAGAAAAAATTCAGGAAAGTCGGTGGATTGAAGAATAAGGATGTGGAATGCAGAATTATATGCGCAATAAATGAAGACCCTGAAACACTTCTCAGCGAGGGAAGACTGCGTCAGGATCTCTATTTTAGGATATCCAGGTTATGCCTATTCATACCACCTCTGCGTGAGCGTCCTATGGATATAGTCTTTCTCACAAACTTTTTCATCAACAAGTACAATGAAATTCTGGACAAAAACATAAAGGGATATTCAAACGACCTAAGAGAGCTGCTTTACGATTATGTCTGGCCAGGTAATGTTAGAGAGCTGGAGCATGTTATCGAAAATCTTGTAATCAATACTGAAGCCAGCGAATCTGAGCTCAGCAGCTCCCATTTGCCAAATTACCTGAAAAGCAAACTGTTGAAGGAAGAAAATAAAACACGCAAAAATGAGGGCTCATTGCCTGAAACCCTCAATGAAGTTGAAAGAAAAATAATCGTAGAGGCCCTCAACAGATTTAATTGGAATTTCACCAGAACCTCAGCCTATCTGGGTATTATAAGACAAAGCCTTATCTACCGTGTCAAGAAGCTTGACATCACAAAAGATAAGGACTTGTGGGTATGAATCAACTAATACTATATGTAAATTTGTTCCATTGAGAAATGATGGGCTTGCAGATAATGATCTAAAACATCCTTCAAAGCATCCAAAGGAACAGGACCCACCAGCTCTGTTCCTGCAACCTGAACACCATAGCTCATGGCTTCCGATTTGACAGTTTCAAAAACCCGATGTATCGGTGTTTTTGAATAATTGGTCAGGTTCATGGAGATTTGAATCATTTTGGATTCCTCGATTGGCAATGCAATAGCCCTGACATATTGATAGCCACCAGTGGCCCCTCGTACTGCCTTCACTATTTTCTTGCCTAGTTCCATGTCATCTGTTCTCAGGTTGACGTTGAAGGCTACCAAAGGGAATCTGACACCAGTAACAGTTGCGCCACTTTTTGGCACAAACTCAAAAGGTCCTTCATCTGGGCGCCATTCCTCATTCTTCATTTTTTCCGGCAACGCTTCGTATTGACCTTTTCTTATTTTGACAAGATTAGTTCGTTCCGGTCGAGTTGCTGCGTCTTCATAGTAATATACGGGCACGCCAAGACTTCCCAGGAATCGTCCAAATTCTTTTGAGATTTCAACAGTTTCTTCAGTAGTCATGTCCTTAACTGGGATAAATGGCACCACGTCAATAGCTCCCATTCTGGGATGGCTGCCAGTGTGCTTGGTCATATCGATAAGCTCTACCGCCTTTGCTGCCAGGTCCTTTGTTCCCTGCAACACCGCTTCCGGAGAGCCTATGTAAGTGAAGACAGTCCTGTTGTGATTGGGCTCTGAGTCTACATCAATTATTTCTACTTCATTCTGTGCCAATGCTGTCCGCACCTGATTGATCAGTTCGTGATCTGTACCCTCGCTGATATTTACCTCTGCCAATAATCTTTTCATTGTTTTATACCTCCGTGTTTTTCTAGTATCTCCAGGTCTTTTTCCAAGTCCTTTATGGTTTCTTCATCGCTTATACCTGAGAAATTTGCCCTGATATTCAAAGCGCATCCAAAAATGCCTGTCTTGGCCAGCTCCAATGCTATTAAGAGATCAGACTCTGCATTGGGATTTGAATTGCCTAATATCGCCTGTCCCAGCTCATATACTCTCAGGCTCATATATCCATTTTCTTTTGGAACATTTGAAGCAAAAACACTTCCATAATGGATCGCTTCTGTCCTGATTCTCTTCTCCTCATCATTGCTTTTTGGCATTCTATAAGCACTCATAAGTTCTACAAAAGCCTCTTCATCTCTCTTGCTACCATCCAATAGCTTCTTAGCTAATTGATCCAATTCAGCAGCTATTACAATGTGTTCCTCTCCTGAAATGCCATAATTTTTTTTAACCGACAATTTTGACACCATAGCAATCATCCCCGCGGCCATGGCACCTACCAAAGCAGATGATGCACCACCTCCGACTGTCGTGTTGTTAGAATCAATAATTTTTGCTAGCATATCGTTTCCTGTCACAAAATCACTCCTTTGATCTATTTATTTATCTTATTTTACATTATAGCAATAATTGTGCCATATTCCTAAATCAAAAAAATCGCCTGTTTATCAGGCGATGGGAAGGGATAGAATTTTGCAATCTGTTGGCAGGTGGATAAATTTTGTACGTTTTCTTCTAAGTCTCCTAAAAAATCAACTTCAGTACCAGAACGATTCCACCAATGATGATGAGTGGCACAATCAGAAAGCTGAACAGGCTGACAAGTGCTAAGAATGGTAACATGATAACCGGAAAGACAGTCATCATGATAACGAGACCCAATATTCCGAAGATCACTCTAAGTACAAAAAAGCTTATTTTAATGGCTATCCCAAAAAACATTATGGCCAATATAAATCCAATTACTTGTGGCATTTCATTTCCTCCTTTTATTAATTATATGTGAAAGCACTATAATTCATTTGATAATGCTATTGTAGAATATCATCATTTGATATCTATTAGATAATTATTAAGATTTCATTAATAAAATGGCAGTTCGTTGACAACCAAAATCAAAATGTATATACTTTGAATATCAAAGCTTTGACTATCAAAGTATTTTTAGGTGGTAAGATGAATAATAACCGTGAGTCTCTAAACAGAATCCTAGTGAAGCTGTTCAATGACATCCTCAAAATCGAAGAGAAGTATTTATGCAGACATGCTTTTAAAGACTTGACCATGACTGAGTTTCATATTATAGAAAATATAGGCAGCCGTACTGAGCGTACTATGTCTGAAACTGCCAAGGATTTGAAAATAACCTCTGGAACCCTCACTATAGGAATAGACAACCTTGTCAAAAAAGGGTATGTAAAGCGATATCGATCACCCGAAGACAAGCGCCAGGTCGTAATAACCTTAACTGAAAAGGGTGAAAAGGCGTACGCAGAACACGAACTGTTCCATCAGGAGATGGTCGATCATACATTGACTGACCTGAAGCCTGAGCAAGAAGAGGTTTTAATAAAAGCACTATTTAATGTCGATAGTTATTTCAAACAAAAATATAAATTCTAAATCAAACAAAAATTAAGTGGAGGGTTATTATGTCAATAAAATTAGTAACTGACAGCACCAGTGATTTACCAAAGGAACTGGTCGATAAACTAGGCGTTAAGGTTGTTCCCCTAAGTGTTAATTTTCCAGAAAGATCTTATCTAGATGGTATTGAGCTCAAGCCTGAAGAGTTCTATGAAAAGCTGGTAACGGCAAAAGAACTGCCCACAACCTCTCAGGTAAACCCAGGTGAATTTGTAGAGGTTTTCCAGAAATTGCTTGATGATGGGCATGAGGTATTAGGCATTTTTCTTGCTAAAGAGCTAAGCGGAACATTTTCTGCAGCCACAATAGCCAAAGATACTATTGGATCTAACAAGATTCATGTCTTTGACTCTAGAGGCGTGAATGCCATGACTGGTCTGATGCTGATGGAGGCTTCCAAAATGATTCAAACCGGTGCTTCTGTGGAAGATATAATGAAAAGGATTCAATTAATGTCTGAAAATATGAAATCCGTTATCATGATTGATACGCTTAAGTATTTGGTAAAAGGTGGCAGATTGTCCAAAACACAGGGTGCTGCAGGGAGTCTTTTAAATCTTAAGCCAATTATAAAGATTGAGGACGGTGTGGTCGAAACGATACATAAAGCAAGAGGAAAAACTAAGGCCGTCAAATGGATCATGGATTGGATCAAAGAAGGCGGATATGATTTGTCTAATAAAACCGTTTTTGTCGTCAATTCAAATGATTTTGAATTCGGAGACAGAATAAAAAACACACTACTCGAAAACTTTAAAGTAAAGGAAGTAATTCAAGCGCAAATCGGCAGTGTCGTCGGTACCCATTCCGGTCCTGGATGTGGCGGTATCATGTTTTGCGCAATCGACTAACCCGGTTATATTTTCAACGCCCACTCCATTAATGGAGTGGGCGTTTTTCAAAAGTCTACCAAAATCTCATTATGTATTTCTTTCACGGAGAAGGTGAAGTTTTCCTCAGGCAAATTGAATCGGACCAAATTTTTCAACATTCTTATATCAACCGCTTCATGCCTTTTTATGATTGATGCTATCTTATGCTCATAGGATTTAACAGGATGGTTATGAACAATAACAACATCTCTCGAATTGACATCACAAGCTACCCCAAAAACTTTTTCTTTGTGATTTGTGATTTTCGTGCCCTGGCTGTCCAGGAATGTGGATCTGATATATAGATTGTTGCATTTCATTCTATGTGCTATTCTGGTCGCTTTATTGTGAATAACCTTTGCACCATATTCAGAATATGCGTTACAAAATTGAAAATCAGCATTTTTAATGACTATTGCTGTATCAATCAATTTTGGATCAGCAGTCATGATTCCTTCAACATCAGTATAAATAATTGTAGATTCTGCTTTTAAAACACTTCCCAACGAGACAGCTGTTGTATCACTTCCACCTCTCCCTAGAGTGGTGATATCACCATTGAGCGTCAACCCTTGAGAGCCGGCAACTACAATGACCTTTCCTGAGCTTAGATGTTTCCTGATAGTTTTAGTGTTGATATTTAATATATTAGCGTCAAAATGGTTGGAGTCTGTCATTATACCAGCCTGCCATCCAGTCATGCTGATTGAAGGATAGCCTTTTTCGCATAATCCCGACGCTACGATAGAGGCGGTAATGATCTCACCACAAGAATAAATCATATCAATTTCCCTTTTATTAGATTCCCTAGATTGGCTCTCAATCAGATTGATAAGCGTATCTGTGGCATAAGGGTCTCCCTCTCTGCCCTGAGCTGATACGACAATAATCAAATCTTCGTATCTTTTTTTGTAACTGATAATTTTGTCATAGACGTATTCTCTCTTTTCTTGTGTAGATAACGATGTTCCACCAAATTTTAATACTGCTAAAGCCATATGATGCCTCCATAATTATGTTTTGATCAACAAAAAAACTTCTCGAAAGAGAAGTTTAAAGTCACTAAAAACTTATCTTTCAGATATAATCTGCAGGATTTAGCACCTTGCTTTCGCAGGTTGCTGAGATTTCACAGGGCCTGTCCCTCTATCTCTCTTGATAAGATGTATTCAATTTTAATACATTCTAAAACTTTTGTGTTCGAATGTCAAGTAAAAAAGCATAGTATCAATAGAATTTTTTGACTTATTTTTTAACCAATCAATACACATGTCTCTTTGAAAGTTTTATTCCAATTATTAGGTACACCGTTCCCATAGCTATCAACACAAACACTGATGTAATAAAGCTATGCACATTTAGTCCGTAGGCTGATGTTTGTGATATAATCTGCATCGCCCATTTGTGTGGCATGAAATTTGCCAATGTCAGAAGGATTTTCGACTGAATGATTTCAAGCGGCCACATGGTTCCTCCCAGCATTGCAGAAGATACCAATATAATCGGAACTATTGCACCAAGCTGTTCGACTGTTCTTGCAAGTCCTGCAACGACAAGACCGATTGCAGTAAAGGTATAGACAAAGGCTGCGAACACAATCAACATAAGGCCTATATTCATCCCCCAATTGATATCAAGAAAGTAATTACCTATCAACACGATGATTCCAACCTGTATCATTCCTACGATGAAAGTCACAATCAACAAGCTGCTTATGATAATTTTATTACTGACAGGTGACACTAGCTTTCTTTGCCATGTCTTTTGTTGCTTTTCTTTCAAGATATCTGATCCCACAAAAACAATGGTAAATGTTGAAAAGAAAAGCGTAAATCCTATCAAATAATGGATCATCGGATTGTAAGCCCAGTCTTTCTGTGCATCCAAAACCTGGCTGTTCATACTAAATGGGTTTCTGTATCGCCAATAGTAATTTGAGAGATCATATGTTTCTTCAAAAAGCACATCTTCTAACACCTCGTGGCCTTCACCTTTGATGATTTCGACTGTTATGTCCGCTGTCTTGAACTTAGACATAAACTTAAATGCTGTTGTTTGGACATCACTTTGCAGTTGAATCAGTTCAAGTGAATCCTTTGATCTCAGAATGCTAATATTAATTTCTTCTCCATCTATCAACAAGTTTGAAAAACCTTGATCTATTACAAGCCCACCAATTGACATACCCGTCTCGATATTCTTTATAGCATTTGTCTCATCTGTTTCCGTGTACCTGAGCAATCTACTAAGTTTCAGCTCATTGACAAATTCCCTCGATGCCGCTGTGTTGTCAAGGTCAATCAACATAACTTCAGGTTTGTAGTTCCCAGACATGGCGGAACTGAACACAAGAGTCAATCCGAGAGCCATCAATGTCATAACCACAATCAGTATTTTATCGTCCTTTAAAAGCTTAAATCTAAGCAACAGTTGGTTGATCATCTTTGCTTCCTCCTTTCAAAAGAATTCCAGACAACAGAAGCATAACAGAAATATTTGCAACAATTATCATCAGGCCAGGTAGTATTTCGTTTATGCCATACCCTTCAAGAATTTTGATATAGGTCTGCAGAGTTGCTCCATTTGGTGTTAACACTCCGAAATTTCTAACTACACTTGGCAACATTTGCAGCGGCAGATAACTGCCCCCTACAAATCCCAATATCTGAACTAATGCGTTTGAAAAAGCATCACTTGCCTTGTATGAATTTGATCTGATAGTAAGTGCGATAATAAATACACCAATCGAAGCCACTGCCACACAGGATAGTATCATAATCAATATAATCAGAGGTATGTTTGTCCAACCAATACCAAATGCAAACTTCGAGTATATCACTAATACAATCGATTGAATCAAGGCCATTAGAAACATCATAAAGAATTTACCTGTGATTATCTGACGCCTGCCAACTCCTGTTGCCATCAATCTATAATATGTATTGTCTATTCTTTCATTGAGTATGAATTTTCCACCATACCCGGCTGAGAATAATATAAACAAAGACATCATCGCTACAGAATAGTAGGTAAACGAGTCGATGAAATTCATTTCATTGATTTCTCTGATGTCGATATTTACGCCAGCAGGCTCTGTTCCGATAGCATTGATAAAACTTTCCAGACCAATAACGACTTCATTAAGAGGCATAAACTCCGCAGCTTTTTCAAAGTAAACATTCTTGGATATGGTGATAGAAGACATAATGTTGTTAAAGCTTGAAACTATTTCTTCAGTAATCTGCCTTCTGTAACTCATGTCCGGATGTGAAATCACAGTGATAGCTACGTTGTTTCTGAAAGTAGTGAATGTATTGACATATGCATTGTATACATACTGTTCTGGTAAGATTACGATACTGCTGACACTTTTATTTTCAAGCAGTGCGTAGGCTTCATCCTCTGTGCAAATAGTATATCGCATTATTTTTTTCATCTCGCTATTTCCCAGGAAATCTTCAAAGAAAATCTTTTCCGGGTTGAATTCAGCAAACAATGCATCTTGATTGTTCCCGAAATCCATCTCTATATTGAATCTTTCTTCCATTGAATCAGCAAAATTTCTGAATGATTCCTGATCCTGTTCCAGATCATAGTTTTTGACTATAGCGATGTCGATTGTCCACTGAGATCCTGCATCTTGAAATGAACCAGATAGTGCGAAACTCAATATTGTGGTCAGTATGATAGGCATCAGAATAATGGCAGCGAGTTCTTTCTTGTCTGATAGCATAAGCTTCAGATCTTTCAAAATAATATTTATCATATTAAGTACCTCAATCCCTTAAGGCTTTGCCGGTTAGATAAAGAAATACAAATTCCAGATCTGGCTTCTTGATATCCATAGATTGAAGTTTTCCGCCATTTCTAGATATTATATCCAATATTTCACCATAGCTTCCATTGTGACCTTTTCTTTTGAAAGTTATCCTATCTTTATCAACAATTAAGTTTTCAACAAACTTGAATCGCTTTATTTCGTTTAAAATAGTCTCATTGATATTTTCCACAATCAGCTCTATCTGTTCATCTGCATCGATACTGCTAATAAGTTCATCCTTGGTACCAGAGGCTATAATTCTGCCTTGATCCATAATGCAGGTTCTGGTACACAGATATTCTACCTCTTCCATATAATGACTGGTGTAGATAATGGTTGAACCCATCTGATTGATTTTCTTAACCGCATCCAGTATATGGTTTCTTGATTGAGGGTCTATTCCCACTGTTGGCTCGTCAAGAATAATGAGCTCCGGATTATGCAATAGTGCCGAACCGATGTTGAGCCTTCTTTTCATACCACCGGAATACTTATCCACTCTGTCTTTTAATCTATCGCTTATGCCAATAATCTCAGAAACTTCTTCTATTCTGGTACTCAGTTCCTTTCCTTTCAGTCCGTAAGTTTTCCCCCAGAATTTCAAATTATCTATCCCCGTAAGTGATGGGTAAAGGGCAATCTCCTGAGGAACAAATCCCAGATTGGATTGAATGCTCTTCGGTTTTTTAACGATATCCTCGCCTTTGTACAGGATAGTTCCTTCATCAGGCCTGATCAGAGTCGCAATCATAGAGATGGTCGTCGATTTGCCTGCACCATTAGGGCCAAGTAGTCCCAGTATTTCACCCTTCTCCAATTTAAATGAAATTCCATCCACAGCTTTAGTCTTATTAAAATGCTTATAAAGGTTATTTATCTCCAACATTTCTATCTCTCCCTCTAAACACATTTAACGGAAATCATTGAACAAACCTTCAGCCTCATTCATATCAATCAGGTCTTCGGGTGCGAAATCTGGTATAGCAATATTTTGTTCCATTTCATTATCCCAGTTTTCCTGGCTGATAACAACCGTTCTTTTATTCACTTGGCCTGGTTTAGAATCATAGTTCTCAAAATGTATTTCTATGGATTCGTTAACTATATAGCCATCAATATCGATGAATGCTATGCTATTGAATGTAATTTTTTCCATTTCTTCAATGTCTTGCTCCACAACATCTACCAATGCATCGAAATCTAAACCCCCGTCGGTATTTGCAAACTGAATGAACTTCTCCAATGCGTCTTTTTCAGATCTTGCAATTGCAATTATTTTCTTAATAAATAACCTCAACTGATCCTCTGTAGGTTTGACAGTGAATCTCGTAACTTTAACTTCCCCGTCTTCAGTTGTCATGATTGATTTTTCACCCTTAACAACATTCTCCGTTTCCAGTAGTTCTGTCCATTCCTTTATAACCCTTCTAACCAGACTTTCGGTTCCTGTTGTGTCTATTGCTGGTGCCATTTCCAAGTCATTAAGATCAATTTCAATATACTCGTTGACCATAGGTATTTTGATGTATGCATAATCTTCCATTGAATAGATCATAGAATCTATGCCCATTCCTGTTAGATTTAGATAGACATCGTTTATTGACTTCGCTTGATTGTTATCGAAACGTGAAAGCAAAGACATTTCGATTTTCTCAAAATTTTTCAGATTATTGATTGCCTCTTCAGTTAACCCAACAGTGTTAAAGCTATTATCGACCTTAATGGATAAACTCATTTTTCCTCTTGTGATATTCTCTGTTTTCTGAACTGCATTATTGTAATCCATTAACGCATTAGTGCTACATCCTGATAACAGCATCATCAGTATCAATACTATAACCAGTAATTTCATTGTTCGTTTGTTTTTCATAATAAACACCTCTCCAATTGATATTCTATAGTCACATTATATGGTTTCACTGGAATAATACTATCTACCATAGGTCATTTCATACCATGACTTTTTGCACATTTGTAGTAAGTGAAATAAAAACATCCCTTGATTCTCATCAAAGGACGTTTTTATCTATTGTCAACAGGGGGGAAATCATTTTTTATTGGTGAAATAGTATCCTGCTATAATCAATGTACTGATACCCATACCTATGTATAAAGGGTCGATTGTTGTTAGCTTAAAAACACTTAGGAGAATCGTTACCACAGGTGCCACGATCATTGAGAGAAGTCCGG
>JAHRFV010000145.1 GCA_019084435.1 Dethiosulfatibacter sp. | reverse complement strand
GTAGAATCGGATTACAACACCTATCAGCGCACTGGATTGCCACCTGGACCGATCAATTCTCCCGGCACAGCTTCCATAAGCGCAGCAGTGAATCCAGATAGCACTTAATACATGTACTTTTCTATATATTCCCTGTTTATAAGATCCAAATTCTCACCTAATTGTTGATGTATTTGGCTTTTGCTTTCAAGAAATCATCGTAGTTATCTGTGAAATAGTGGGAGCCGTCCCCTATAGACAGAAAAAACATGTATTCAGTGATCTCTGGATTTACTGCTGCAATTATTTAAATATTAATTCCTATTTTTCTTTTAACGAAAACCCAAAAACATTAAAAAATACGGGTGATTTTTGTTCTTATAAACAGGGAATATATAGAGAAATATATACAAAGCTTAATCATAGAAGAAGACCGTGACATGGATGCCTTCAGGCGGGAATGCGAGCAAAACGCCATTCCCATTATCCATAAGGAAGTCGCCCAGCTGATCAGACTGCTGATCAGGCTCACAGGCTCCACAAGAGTTCTAGAGATTGGTACGGCTGTCGGATTTTCTTCTATTTTTATATCCAAAACAATAGACAATGAGAACGGCTATATCACAACCATAGATAGAAACAAGAAATTCATTGCACTCGCAAAAGAAAACCTAAACAAATACAGCCACAAAACACCCATCACCATTAAGGAAGGGGACGCAACAGAAATCCTTTTAGGCTTGACGAAGGAATATGATATAATATTCATGGACGCAGCAAAAAGCAAGTATATGGAGTTCCACGAGATAGCCTTAAAGCTATTGAGACCCGGAGGACTCATCATATCAGACAATGTCCTGTACAAGGGTATGATTGCCACTGATACGCTAGTGGTCAGGAGACAGAGGACCATCGTCAGAAAAATGCGCCAATACCTTGAATTTCTACACACAGATCCATCCCTTGAGACATCAGTGTTGCCTATAGGTGATGGATTGGCCATATCGCTAAAAAAATATTAACTAACACTTTCATCAGGAGGAAATAACATGAAAAGACCTGAAATACTGGCACCTGCCGGTAATTTAGAAAAACTAAAAATGTCTGTCGAGTATGGCGCAGATGCTGTTTACTTTGCTGGATCCCAGCTGGGGCTTCGGGCAGGCGCGCAAAATTTTAGCAAAGATGATCTGAAAGAAGCCATCGATTACTGCCACCAGCATGGTGTCAAAGCCTACATAACAGTGAATATAATTGCCCACGATAAGCATTTTGAGGGCATTGAAGAATATATACAGTTCCTTGAGAGCATCCATGTAGATGCTATCATCGTATCGGACCCCGGAGTTCTTTTAAAGGTAAAGGAGTATGCACCAAATGCGGAGATACATCTCAGCACACAGGCAAATACCACCAACTATCAGACAGCCAATTTCTGGCATGAGATAGGTGCTGACCGAATTGTACTGGCTAGAGAGCTTACACTTGAGGAAATAAAAAGCGTCATCCAGCATAAAAAGGACACGCTGAAAATAGAGTCATTTGTCCATGGTGCCATGTGCATATCCTATTCTGGTAGATGCCTGCTCAGCAGCTTTATGACCAACAGACACTCCAATCTGGGAGACTGTTCGCACCCATGCCGGTGGAACTACAGTGTGGTAGAGGAAAAACGTCCCAATGAGTACTATCCAGTGATGGAGGATGAAAACGGCACGTTCATATACAACTCCAAGGACCTTTGCATGATAAACAACCTGCAGGACCTTCTAGAGTCAGGAATCGACAGCTTCAAGATAGAGGGACGTATGAAAAGCTCATACTACAACGCGACAGTTGTCAGATCCTACAAGAACGCACTGATGGAGCTGATGGAAGGAAAGCCATTCGATCCATACTGGTATGAGGAAATCAAGAAAGCCTCCCACAGAGACTTCACAACAGGTTTCTACTACGGAGACCCAAAAGAAGAAGGGCAACTCTACACCTCCAGCTCATATATCCGAGAGTACGACTTTATAGGACTGGTGAAGGACTATGATCCGACAATACAAATGGCGACAGTCGAACAGCGCAACAAGTTCTCCATCGGAGATGAAATCGAGATTTTCGGTCCGGATATAAGACACTTTGACTATCAAATAAAAGAGATGTACAATAGTAAGGATGAACCAGTTGAATCAGCACCCCATCCACAGGAAATTATTCGAGTAAAAATAGATCAACCCATTAAACCGTGGTATATTTTAAGGAAAAAGAGGGTATAAAGATGAGGAAACCAATTTTTATAGGAATAACAGGTGGGAGTGGCTCCGGCAAGACCACAGTCGTCAACAAGATAAAGTCCGAAATACCATCAAAGAGTATGACGGTCATCGAACAGGACTCCTACTACAAGGATCAGAGCCATCTGTCCTACGAGGAACGATGCAAGACAAACTATGACCATCCCTTTGCATTTGACAGTGATCTGCTGATTAAGCACCTGATTGACCTAAGAGAGGGTAAATCGATCCAAAAGCCTCTTTACGACTATGAGATTCACAACAGAAAGAAAGAGACACAGACAGTGGAACCCACTGAAATAATAGTACTAGAAGGCATCCTGATTTTCTATGACAAGCGGATCAGGGATTTTCTTGATATCAAAATATTTGTAGACACCGCATCTGACATCAGACTTGTCAGAAGGATTGTCAGGGACATGAATGAGCGATCAAGAACCATCGATTCTGTTTTGATTCAGTACATGGAAACAGTCCGTCCAGCTCATGAGCAGTTCATAGAGCCAACCAAAAAATACGCAGACATCATTATCCCAGAGGGTGGAAACAATCTCGTAGCCATCGATCTCATGGTGACTAAGCTGAAATCTATAACTGATTTCCATTGAAATGATTACAAAATATGATATGATAATCATATTAAGACTGATAAACAAAAGGTGAGCCAATATGAATATAAAAAACCGAGCAGCTAAACTAGGGGATATCCTCATTTCGTCAGGAAGAATAAACGATAGCCAGTTAGATGAGGCGTTACAACTTCAGAAGAAGACAGGCCAAAAGCTGGGAGAGATTCTGGTTGAATTTGGATGGGTAAAAGAAAAGGAAATCATCGATACCCTAGAGCACCAGATGGGTATAGAGAAATATGATATTCAAAACAATATCGTTGAGGCTGAGGTTCCTAAGCTTATATCAGAGAATCTGGCTAGACGATATAATGCTATACCGGTAAAGGTATTGGGAGACAAACTGACAGTAGCCATGTATGATCCGCTAAATATCTACGCTATCGATGATATAGAGATAGCTACAGGTTTGAAAGTGGACCCCGTACTGGCAAGCAAAAAAGATATTGTAAGTGCAATCGATCAGTTTTTCGGCAAGCAAAATGCAGAAAAAGCCATAGAGGATTTTGCCAAGCAATATACCGGTGGAGCAGATGATTCCAATATTACAGAGGAATCTCTTGAGGCCATCAAAAATGCACCGGTTGTAAGGCTCGTCAACTCTATTATGAAACAGGCACTCAAAGCGAGGGCTAGTGATATCCACATAGAGCCATTTGAAAATATTGTCAGGATAAGATTCCGTGTCGACGGTCAGCTCATGGAGGTCATGACACCATCCAAACAGACCCACTCGGCAATCGTTACCAGAATCAAAATCATCGCAAACCTAAACATCGCTGAAAAGAGAAACCCCCAGGATGGTAGGGTTGAAATGGAAATAGATGGGGGCATGGTGGATATGCGTATCTCCATACTGCCTACCGTTCACGGAGAGAAGATTGTTATCAGGCTTCTAGAAAGATCTGGATTCCTTATGGGCAAAACAGATCTTGGTTTTACAGACTATAACCTGAAGAAATTTGAGCAGATACTGGACATACCTAATGGTATTATACTGGTGACAGGCCCTACAGGTAGCGGTAAAACCACCACACTATACACGGTTCTAAGCGACTTCAACAAGGTCAATACTAACATTGTTACTGTAGAAGACCCCGTAGAGTACCGTATGGACGGCATCAATCAGGTCCAGGTCAACGAAAAAGCGGGACTTACATTCGCCTCAGGTCTGAGGTCCATTCTTAGACAGGACCCGGACATTATCATGATCGGTGAGATTAGGGATATGGAGACTGCTCAGATTGCAGTCAGGGCTGCTATAACAGGTCACATCGTTATCAGCACACTCCACACCAACGACGCACCGGCAACTATCATGAGGCTAATCGATATGGGGATACCTGCCTATCTGATTTCCACCTCAGTCAAGGGTATAGTGGCGCAAAGACTAGTAAGAAGGATATGTAAGCATTGCAAGGAATCCTATCCGATCACAATTGCTGAAAAGAAAATACTGAAAATAGACGAAGATATAAAGCTACACAGAGGAAAGGGTTGCAACATGTGCTTCCAGACCGGTTATTTGGGAAGGATAGCCATCCATGAAATCATGGAAATGACAGCAGAAGTCAGAAAAGAAATCGATACTTCCGAGTCAACAGACCTTATAAGAGTTGCAGCATCCAAGCAGGGGATGGTCACTCTGGAAGAGAATTGCAGAGATTTAGTTATTAACGGTATCACAACTGTCGAAGAAATGCTGAAAGTAGCATACACTGTCGAGTAAAAGGGGGAATTATCATGATGTATGATATCAATGAGATTTTAAGATTGACAATAGAAAAAGGGGCATCGGACCTGCATATTGCAGCAGGCTATTACCTGACCATGCGTATCGATGGCAAATTGGTCAAGGTGGATGATAAAATGTTCACACCCGAGGACACCTACAATATCGCCAAGCAGGTTTTGAATGAACGAAAACTGGCAGCGATTGAAGACAAGGGTGATGCTGACCTATCCATGTCAGTCCCTGACGCTGGTCGTTTCAGACTCAATATCTTCAAGCAAAGAGGCTCCTACGGACTTGCCATCAGGGCAGTATCACTCACCATTCCTACATTGGAAGAGCTTGGTCTTCCTGCGAAGCTTAAAGACTTGACGAGAGAAAAAAGGGGCATGATATTGGTTACCGGTCCTACAGGAAGCGGTAAATCAACAACCCTGGCTTCAATGATTGATATCATCAACAATGAGAGAAATAATCATGTCATCACACTGGAGGATCCGATTGAGTACCTTCACCGACATAAAAACTGCATCGTCAACCAGAGAGAAATGGGATCTGACTTTTCCAGCTTTGCCCAAGGATTGAAGTCTTGCTTGAGACAGGATCCGGATGTTATTCTTCTGGGAGAAATGCGAGACCTGGAATCTATAGAGATTGCTCTGACAGCAGCAGAAACAGGCCACCTTGTGTTCTCGACACTCCATACAATAGGCGCTCCTGCCACAGTAGATAGGATTATTGACGTATTTCCACCACATCAACAACAGCAGGTGGCTGTACAGCTCGCCAACGTTCTGGTGTCAGTTGTTTCCCAGCAACTATTGCTCAAAAACCAGGGGGGCAGAGTTGTAGCAACAGAGATTATGATTGCCACACCGGCTATCAGAAACACAATCCGTGAAAAGAAAACCCATCAGATCATGAGCAGTATCCAGACTGGCGCCAAATACGGCATGCATACAATGGACAGCAACCTGATGGAACTATATAAAAAAGACCAGATATCCAAACAGACCTTGTTTAACGCATGTATCGACAAGGAATATATCAAACGATTCGTCATGTCTTAGGGGGTGCGATAAATGCCAAACTTTAAATACACCGCAATGGACAACAAGGGTAAACGAATGAAAGGCACCTTCACCGCAGCCAGCGCCAATGATGTTTCAGAGATGCTGAAAGAAAAGAAGTTCTTCCCGGTACATATAGAAGAAGCCGTTAGAAAATCAAACTCCGAGAGCATTTTCGAGAGATTTTCAAAGGTAAGTAATAAGGATCTAGCTGTATTTTGCCGTCAGTTCTATGCTATGCTAAACGCCGGTATTCCGATCATCAACTGTATTGACATTATACAACAACAAACCGTTAAAAAAAAGTTTCAAGGCGTCATTGCAGACCTATTTGAACAACTTCAAAAGGGTTATACTTTCTCAGAGGCATTGAAGCAAAATGCTGATATATTTCCCAACATAATGATTAACATGGTGGAGGCAGGCGAGGTCAGTGGTAACCTTGATCTTATCATGGAAAGATTGTCGCAGCATTTTGAGAAAGAATACAAAATCAACAACAAAATAAAAAGTGCTATGGCTTACCCAGCAGTTTTGGCTTTTGTAACAGTCTCAGTCGTTATTTTTCTTTTGGTTGCTGTAATGCCAACATTTGTCAGTATGTTTGAAGGGACTGGAGTACCACTCCCAACGCCAACACTAATCATTCTTGGAATTAGTGATTTCTTACAAAACAGATGGTATGTTGTTATAGGAGTTATAGCTCTAATTATATATGTTTTGGCTAAGACGAGAGAAAATGATAATCTACGTGAAGGTCAAGACAAGTTTTTATTAAAAAGAATGCCAATTCTAAATGACATTAACACTAAAATTGTATCATCCAGATTTACAAGGACTATGTCCACACTTATTGGTTCAGGTGTTGAGCTACTAACAGCTATTGAAATCACTAGCCGAGTCACAGGAAACAAATACGTTGAAAGAATTTTGGCAAAAGTATCAGAAGATGTCAAGAAAGGTGTTCCTATGTCGGATCCCCTTAAGCATTACGGTATTTTCCCACCGATGATACCATCTATGATTAAAATAGGAGAAGATTCTGGTTCGTTAGATAATATTCTAGATAAGACCGCCAATTTCTATGATGATGAGTTGGATACAGCCATTCAAAAACTTACATCTCTTGTGGAACCTATCATGATTGTCTTTATGGGGGTTATCGTAGGGTTTATAGTTGTCGCTATGATGATGCCTATGTTTGATATGTTGCAAACAGTTAAATAAACTATTAAATCATTATTTTTAATAAAATTAAAAGATTTTTAAATAAGTTGAATAGAATGTAAAAAGTAGGGTATATATCACATATAGCTCTAATAGCTCAAAAAAATAATATTTCAAGGAGGAAATAATATGTTTAGGCTTATGAATAAACAAAGAAACAAGAAAGGCTTCACGTTAATTGAACTGATTGTAGTTATAGCGATTTTAGGAATCTTGGCGTTGATTGCTATTCCTAGGTTTTTAGGTACTCTTGATAATGCTAAGATAAAGGCAGATAATTCTACGGAAAGAATTATTCAGTCAGCAGTACAGCTTTATTATGCTGAAGAAGGAACCTTTCCTGGAACAGCAGATACTCCATTTAATGTTACAGCTTTAGCTCCAGATTATCTAAACGCAAGTGAATTGTACTGGTCCAATCAGACTGCTATTACAACAATCACAATAGATGAAAACGGTGATATAACTGATACAAACAGTTCGAAACCAACCTATCCATGATGTTATGATTCATCTTTTTTACAGGCCAATCAGAGCAACTCGATGATTGTCTTAGTGAGGATAAATGTGATTTTCTCCCTAAAACTGCGGATTGAATCACTTTCGTCTTGCATATGCATCTAGTCGATTTAAGAGTCAATTGATTTGGTTGGCTCTTTTTTCTTGCAGATTAGAGGGACTGTAGATATTTTTAGAACAAAGAATATATTTGTATAAAAGGAATTGACTACTCAACACACTTTAGCATCTGTTTGCAACAAATCTAAAAACTGATGGAGGCCATCTTGAATATTTACCACTTAGAAAAACGCAATGAAGAAAATGTGGTTCGTCAATTTATGAAACCAGTTACAGCACTTTATCTGTGGCTTGGAATCACACCTTTGCTGAACGCTGGATTTGATCATGATGTTATTTTTTGGCTAATAATGATAACAGGTGTTATTCTCATAGGATATTTTATACAAAATAAAGATTCTATTTTAATATATATTCCTGGAATCAATTTATTTTTGTCCTTATTTCTGATTTGGTGTGCATTTAGTATTATATGGACAATTCATCCCGTAAGATCAATTATAGAGTTGTTACAGCTTTTTTCTTTTGTTATGGTTTTCGGGTTGATTAAATCGATTAATGAAGATGAGTTGCACCGCGTAGCGCGTATCGTATTGATAACGGGAACAGGCATCTCACTATTTGGAATATTGGAATATATTTTCGTTGCCGGAAGAAGAATACAAAGCACTTTCACAAACCCAAATCCGTTAGGAATTTATCTGGCTATGCTTTTACTTCTAGTCTTGGGGCTATCTATCCACAAGCGCAATAAAACATTATTTTTTATTGGTAGCATAATTGGGGTAGCTTTTATTTTGACAGGATCAAGAGCATCGTATCTTGCTTTTGTTTTTTCATTGCCATTTATTTATATAGGAAGAAGTAAGAAACAGCTTTCAAGTGATATACTATATTCATTTATTTGTATTGCTTTTTCTTTGCTTTTGGCTGCCGGTATTACCTATATTACATCTTTGATCCAAGAAAACCTATTTGCTAGATCTTTATTTGACAGCATGACCCGATTTGATTCTCTTGTTCCAACTTCAATAACAGGTCGATTGGAGTTTTGGAAGGTTGCGATAAGATTAATCAAGTATCATCCGTTTCAGGGTTTTGGACTAGGAAGTTATTTTGCCTCGTATTATTTAGAATATGGTGGTAATCAATGGTATTCGCGTTTTGTACACAACCACTACCTTCAAATCTTAGTAGAGGTAGGAATTATTGGGTTCTCAATATTTACAGCCTTTATTCTTGGATGCTTCAGTAAAGTATTTAAAAAGATTGAAAAAAAACAATATGACTATTACCTACCTGCGGCGTTGGCAGGGTGTCTGGCGTTTTTGATACATATCTTCGTTGATTTTAGCTGGAATTTTCCAGCTGTAACTCTGTTATTCTTTGCAGTATTAGGTGTTCTTGTCAAAGAACCGAAAGATCAGGAATTGGTAAAATCACCTGCTATACAAGCAAAAATAGACGCCAGTTCTAACAAAAACTATATATTGAAAGTTTCTTATAAGACTATTTCTTCTGGACTGTTAATTATTTTTTTGTTGACTTTTTGGTTATACAGCTCGACAGAAATACTTATTCAGGGTTTTGAATATGAAATAGAAGGGAATCATAGTAAAGCACTATTGTACCATGGTTTTGCTAACGCCTATTTTCCTTTTAATAGTCAAGGACATTTAACTGAAAGCCAATTGTATTTTGCACAGTATAATAATGATAAAGAACAAGATGACGTATTAAATGAGGCTGAAAAATCAGCTCTTAAAGCAATAAATCTCGCTCCTTATGATGCTACGACTCTTAATCATCTCGGCAAAATATATTTAGAAAAAAATGAGTTGCAATTAGCAGAGGACTATCTAAAAAAAGCTTCAGAATTGAGTGCTTATACACTGTCAAGGCAATTGGACTTAGCTAGGTTTTACTATGACCATAAAGAACTTGATAAAGCTGAAAAAGTATTACTTAAAGCAGCTGAATTATCGGAATTTGCTATAACACGTTCGCCTGAAAATCGCAAATCTAATACTATGATTGAAGCAGCACTAATACACCATCGTCTTGCACTGATATACGAGGAAAATAGAGAGGAGAAGTTGGTTGAAAAACATAAGGTGTTGGAAAGTGTATTTTTAGAGAAGGCTTTAAGCTATGGTAAAAATTAATAATAAATTGAATCTTATCATCCTTAGTTAGTTAGCAATTATTAATAAGTGTATGAGGGGTCTAAAAGTCACCGTGAGTTCTATTGCCATTATTCATTTGACTTTGGCAAATCTTTATAACATAGCAGGAGAGAAGAACAAGGTTGAGGAACAGGTAAACCAGTTGATTGAACTAAAAGAAGTATATCCTTTTTTGGAGAAATATTTCAAATAGAATAATGTCTCTTTTAAAAACAAAGAAAATACAATTCCAAAGGATTGTATCTTTATTGCTTACTCTTCATATTTGTGTAATATTTTGCATAAGATTTTCTAGTAAATACAAATTGTAATTAAAATGTAATTCCATAATTATATAATAAACGTATAGAACCTTGAATATGAATAAATTTTCATATTTTGGGTATATTAATTGTAATATCATTAATTCAAGCATTGAAGATTTACTTTATTTTTTTCTATAGAAATGATATAATTTACTTGTGGAAGTTTAATTATTTTTAGTATGTTAAATAGACAAAAAAATGAGTATAGATATTACTAGGTGAGTCTGTTTGAAAGATTAACTGGAGGAATAGTTATGAAAAAGAATTTAAGGAATAGAAAAGGTTCGATTCTAGCTTTTACAATCATAGTATTCGCTGTTTTGATGATCCTCGGAGCATTTACAATTAGTTTAATGCTTGCAGAGAGCACCCAGTCAGTCAACCATCAGGGTAAGGCACAGGCTTATTATTATGCAAGAAGTGGTGCTGAAATTGTTGAGAAAGGTTTGATTGACAAGTTGAATTCATTTAGTAACGACGTAGCGCAACAGAAAGATTTCGTAGACAGATTTGATGTATCTAAAGAGATTGATGTGGATTTAGATTATCTTACTGGCCCTGTTATTGTTGAAAACGAAACGATTAATGGTAAAAAAATATTGACTGTCACTTCAAGCGTAACTTATCAGAATGTAACTCAAACGGTAAAAAAAGGGATTTATTCAACTTCGTCAATGATTTCATCTCAAGGGTTTCTACCAGGAACTGGTAAACTATTTATTTACTTGGGGGATGTGGTACCACAGGAAATCTTAAACAATGGCAAATCCAGATCCATTCCAAGTGAGTATGTATCAAAAGTTCCGGATGAAGAGAAAGGGAATTACAAAGCACATACTTTCCCCACTGTTGACCTATCTGAATATGTGGATGATTATGATTCAATTGTTGACGATGTAAAAGGGCTGAAGAGCGATGGAGATTTTTCACTAACCAATGGACAAGTTTTTGATAAAAATTTCAACATTTATGTTAATGGTAACTTGAATATGGATGGTACTGTTCGATTTAATGGAAAAACGGATATCTATGTAAATGGAACAGTTTATTTTGGGAACAATGTTGATTTAAAAGGTTCTAAATCTAATGGTATTAACCAGCTTAGAATTTTCACGTACAACGATTCAAATGCAACAAATTCAATGACTAATGCTAATTACGGCACAACAGCAAATAGTGGGAAATTCATAGTGCAAGCTGACTTGTATGTAAATAGTGGCAATATCAACTTAGGTTTTCCTCAAAATGCCCAAATCGATGGTCACATTATTTATAACGGCAATCAGAATGTAAATATTAAGACAAACAGCAACAGCTATAATGACAGATTGATAACCGGGAGTATATACGCACCCTTTGGTACGGTGCATCTGGGGATTGAAACCTATCAAGTTGCAACAATCTTGGGTGGTCAAGTAATCGCTGATGCTATTAATGTATATCCCAACAATGAAAACCAAGGAAATAAGTTTTATGAAAACTCCACTGAAGGCAGAATTGAGAACAATCCTATACCGGTAGATATTACTGAGGGTATCGATACAAATACTATTAGATATGAAAGTTTCTTTATCAATTAGTATGAAAAGAGGGTTAGTATGAAACAAAGAAGGATGAAAAATAGAGAAGGATTGACTTTAATCGAACTAGTGATATCCCTAGCTATAATTGCCATGATTGCTGTTACAATGCTTGATTTATTCGGAGCAGGTCTACTCAATATCAGTAGAGCTGGAAATAGAACCATCAATACTGAAGCTGCAGCGAATCACTTCATCACAAGTCCTGACGCTATATCGGAGGAAATTACTTTGATTATAGATTTAGGTGATGGGGTGGAAGATAATGTTGAAGTGAAGGGCAGAATAGGCAGAGGATCCGGGACGTTGCCAGGTTATGGGAATATAGAAGTCGATATTGAATCTTTTGTCCCGGGATTGTAAGTGATTTAATGAAACATTGATAAGGTTGGGTGATTTAAAATGAGAAGAAGAAAAGGAGTGACACTGATTGAATTGATGCTGACCCTGGCTATTGTTGGATTGGTATTAATGGTGGTGTACTCGGTTCTTTTCGCGGGAACTACATCTCACAGCATCAGCACCAGCAAAGGATTTGCACAACAAGACATAAGAATAGCATCAGATTTTTTAACAAATGAACTCAGATATGTTACGGATATCAGTGATGAAGACTATGCATATAGTGAATACTATTCCTTAAGAATTAACAATGAAGGAAAATTGGTTAAAACAAAACACGTGTATCAAGTTGATGACTCAGTTGTAGAAACAATACTAAGAACTGTTCCAGGAAACATGGATTCGTTTAATATTAGTAACAATGCGTCGGGAGTAATCAATGTGGATTTTGAACAGATTGAAAAGACAGGCTCTAGAGAAGCCGGGTTTGAATTGGGAATTTCTATCACTACAGAAAACTCACCTGATATGCTCAGTAATGTTTCCGTTGATTTAGTCAATGGAGATGTTTTATATTATAAGAATACAATGATTAGCTCACTAGCACATAGCATATATCTCCAGAAACTGGATGTGGACGACAGTGAAGTCAATGTAACAGTTCAGTTTTGGAGTAATAACGGGACCGGTGACGACGGCACAGGGACAATTCTTAGGACTATCATAGATGAAAGCGGTACAACTAAATCTCTTCCTACTAATCCTACAAGATTGGGTTTTACTTTTTCAGGATGGTACACAAATAGCGATGGCACTGGCATTTCATATGGTTCCGCACCTGGAACATTTGAGATGCCCTCAAATAATACAAACTTGTATGCGAAATGGACAGAGGTTGCAGCAACTGTTCCAAGGGTGACTATAAACACCGCATCTGAAAATGATGGAATAGTATCAATAGATGGAGAAACTCCAGAAAAAAGTGGTAGTCGATTTAAAGTAAAAACTGGTACTGTTGGAAGTGATATACAGATAAAACTGAAGGATTATAATGCTTCCTTGCATTCGGGTAAAGTTACAGTAACAGTAAATAATTCAACAATAGCAGTCGAGGCGAATGGCAATGTAACTTTTAAAGCAACAGCGGGCAAAAATGGTAATAATGAAGAATTCGATGTAGAAATAAAGATTAAAACTGATGGACATGATGAATACAATATGGTTTACTATTTCATAACTGATAATAAATGGTAACAACATGACTTTTGAATAAATGTGAGGACACTGATGGCAATAACAGTATTTGTTTTTGGTTTATTAATCGGTTTATTCCTTAATTTTTTGATATACATAATTCCTAAGGATGAAATAGTTGCGTGGCATTTCTCGCTACGCTCTTTTCTTTTTGAGTGTGGACAATATGAGTGTTGTAATTGGAAAACTAACTTACAGAGCATTATGGTGGTTCTTTCTAATGGGATAGTTTATCTGCTTATTTACTTAAGGTTTTACCATATTGAGAATCTGGATTTTATTTTCTATTCTTTAATTTCTTCATGCTTGATTGTAATTACTTCAATCGATCTAAAAGAGCAAATTATCCCTGATTCTTTGGTGTTGTCGATTTTTGGCCTCTCAGTATTACACAAAACATTTTTGCATTTTTTATCAAGTATATCATTCCCTGTCTTGGATAGTCTTTTGGGTCTTATATTAGCTGGTTTACTTTTTGTCCTGATTGTTGTTTTCTCTGGTGGAGGAATGGGAGAGGGAGATGTAACCCTCATTTCTGCACTTGGATTTGTTGTCGGATTAAGGATGATTTTTCTTGTTATATTTTTTTCTTTTATTCTTGGAGCGTTGATATCGATTTTTCTTCTTGGGACAGGTCTTAAAACTAGAAAAGACCCTATTCCCTTTGGTCCATTTATTGTTCTAGGATATTTCATTGTTATCTTTAGGGGGGAAGAAATATTAAGATGGTATATTAGTTTATTAACATAAAAAGATTTCTATCTTTAAATCCAATCAGTTTTTCAATATAATGATGGAAGTAGAGCATTACTAAAACCTCCTTTAATGGATTGTGGTGATTTTATTCTAACTGGTTTTAGTCTTTTGCTCTACTTTTTTTGTAAAAAAAGATGTTGGAATGTTTTACCACCCCAACATTTATTATAGAACCTAAAATAATAAAATAACGCGAGGTATATTTCAAAAAAATGTATCTCTTTTTGTTTTGATAGTATAATTGCTTGAAAACATACGAATAATAAATTATAATTTAAGTAATATTCAAGGGGTTAAATAAATAGGGGTCTTTTTTTTGGAGGTTTTGATGTCATATACAAGAGAAGAAATCATTTCAAAATGCAACAACGCACTAGAAGATGTTTCCAATTTCTACAAGCACAAATTCATAAATTACAGAGGCAGGACCAAAGATACAAATGAGATTTATAGTGAAATTGTTGCAGAATTTGTTTGTGACAATATATTGATTTTTCAGTCAATACCGAGCATAACAAGAGAAGCAACATATAGAGTTAAGAGTCACGATGGCGTTTATTCTGAGAACTCTAATCGCCTTGAAGAAATCACAGCGATGCAAATGTTTAATTACTGTAAGGGTGGTTCAGAATATGATTTCATCGGTAGAGTAATTGATTATCAAACACCACTTAAAAATAGAAGGGGTGATGTTTCTGGAAAGATTGACTTGCTATCTGTATTGAATGAAACTGTATTTATACTAGAACTTAAAAAAGAAGATAGTAACGAGACCATGCTTAAGTGTGTTTTAGAAGGGTTTACATATCTGAAGACCATAGATACGCAGAAACTAAAACTTGATTTTGAATTAGATAGGATTGAGAAATTTGTGGCATGTCCACTGGTATTTAAAGGCAGGGAACAGTGGAAAGAAATGCAGGAAGACAGACCACAATTAAAACGATTGATAAAACTCTTAGATTCGGTGCCATACTATGTCACTGTGGAAGATAATAAATATATCATAACGGAGGATTAAGAAATGTCTGACATGGATTTAAAAGAGAAAATATGGGGTGGTATTTTTGGTGTTGTGGCGATTATCGCAGCATTAGTAGAAATGGTTGTAAATGGCATTTCAACAGAAACTGTGATAGGCGCAATAAAAGATATTTCTGGAACACTAATAATGGTTATATTGTTGGTTGCTGTTGTTAGAAGTCTTATTCCAAAAGAATATTCTTTATCATTTGAAGAAAGGTTGACGAATGCACTAGAAAAATGGCAGGTAGCTAATTCTAATATGATTTTTAAGGGGATTGTCGTAAAAGATAAGTTTGATCTGAGTATTCGTACAGATATTAATGATTTTTATAAAGCTACACCCATCAGCAAGAATAAGAGTATGTTTTTGAGAATGCCTTTGCTTAAAGAGGAAAACTATAAAAACGGAAATGTCGTACTCGAGTTTACATTGACTAAGGCTATATTTTTTGATGATATGCCGGGTGATGATAAAGAGTTAATGCCTTACTTTAATCATTTAAACGATAAGTTCTGTGAGTATATCAATAACCATTTCCATAATTTTGTGAAAGCTAGTGGAAAGAATAAAATAATCTATGTAAGTATCATTAATCCCATCATTTCTGACGAAGATATAGAACAATTGATTGAAGTTATTAATGGTATGTATCAAGCCTATTTGGTAGCTGCTAATATTAAGGTGTGATTGATGAAGATAACAATACATAGGGGACGAAATCAAATTGGTGGATCTGTTATTGAAATAGCAACAGAGAAAACTAAAATTATTTTAGATGTGGGATTGAATCTAGACGAAGAAACCCAAGCAGAATTACCAATAGTCAATGGACTGTTTGATGGTGAGAAAGGATTTGATGCGATTTTTATTTCCCATTATCATGCTGATCACGTTGGTCTACTGGATAAGGTAATTCATGAAATCCCAGTTTATATGGGAGAGAAAGCATACAACATTCTAAGTGCATCGAATGATTATCGACGTATTAAAACAACCTTTAGACCGGAATTTATAGAGGATAAATGTGTAACAGAGATTGGTGATATTAGTATCACTCCTTATAGGTGTGATCACTCTGCTTACGACTCATATATGTTTTTAATTCAGGCAGATGGGAAATCTGTATTGTATACTGGAGACTTTAGAGCAAATGGCAGATGGAATGATCAAAGACTGTTAGAGAGTATTCCTTCTGTAGATGCTCTTATAATTGAAGGCACCAACCTTTCTAGAAAAGAATCAAGAGAGAACATTGAAGAAACGCTTTTAGAGGATATAGC
The DNA here is from genome assembly GCA_019084435.1 of Dethiosulfatibacter sp. Next base: position 33,513 of record JAHRFV010000145.1, on the reverse strand, counting down.
TGTTAAGGCATTATCTAAGCATACAGGTCCTTGTTTTGTCTTTATGTCTGCTATGAATATTGATAGATTGGTAACCATGTATAATGTGGCACAGGAAGCAGGTAGAGTATTCTTGGAAGATATCTACACTGCATTAATAGGTGATGCATCTGGAGTTGAAGTTCCTAATCCAAAACGTGATAAAGGTATAAGAGTTTTTGTCACTGATGGCAATAAAGAACGATATGCAAAACTGAACACTTTTGGGAAAGCCAAAATCGGAAGAGATGCCATAGCTAAGCAAAGCTATGTAATGTGTGTCAGACCCTCTATGATTAATTATCTAAAAAAGCTAAATGAATTACAGAGCTTTGAAGATGGAATTCTATTCTATGGCATGTGGAAGGGATACCAAGACAAAGATGATGTTAAACAACTCATTAGTTTTATGATAGAAAAAGGCGTCAAAATTCACACACTGCATACCAGTGGTCACGCTGATTCCAATACGATTGACAGGTTAATAAACGCTGTCAAACCAAGTGTGATTTTGCCGGTGCACACGGAGAATGCAATGTGGTTTGATAAGTACAAAAATGATATTAAAATAATCTATGACATTAAAGATGTTTCTCTTCATCTCAACGTTTCAAAATTATGAACAATACCCGAACTGTAGAGGAATAAAACATCCTGATCCTTCGAAATATCAATGGTTTCAGACAAATAGGATGAGGTGACATATCTTGTATCGACAGCAATGATCTTAGCATAATTAAAACTCAGCAAGGGGAGTATACTGCTTCCAAAACTATCCCTAAATACAATGAGCTCTTTATCTGTCTGGGCATGAGGGTTGTTGATTTCCAAAATAGGAGAAGCACCTGACAAAAAGACATCATATGCGTCCAACCCTGAGAGCTTTGATTCATCATACATGTCTATCAAACCCTTTTCAAAGTCAAAGATGTTGTAGGATTGAAAATTAGGATGATCCATATATAATAAAGCTTCATGCTCTCTGTGACTTGGTAATTGTCCATATAGCACACCTAAAAATGATGGGTGTGTTTTTATTATGAAGTCCTTTTCGTCATATTGAATCTGCGTGCCCATACCTTCAAAAATGACGTCGACAATAGGGTGGAGGGTCTCTTGTCTCCAATGTGTATCAGTTTCATAAAAATGTTCCAAGCTCAACTTATTGGATATGGAAATAAAGGATAGCCCTAGGAGATTTTCTTTTAGGAAAGCTTCTGTTGCAGCTTCCATTTGGACTAATTGTTCTCTATCACTGTAACTGGTTTTATCCGGAATATGAACATAATAAATTTTATTGTCATGAAAATAATCTTCCTTAAGATTTTCAATATAGGCTACAAATCGCTCTAGTTCTGTAATGCTTTTATAGTCATTTATTTTAAAGATATGATTTTTTTCCGAGAAAAGACCGGACACATCTTGCTTACCAAGGACGGATTCCTCAAACCATACTTTTAGTTGACGAAACTGATGCCTAAAGACGATTTGATCCAAGGCATAGTCCTCAAAATCCAAAAACCACTTTCCGAAAACCAATGTTTCAACTTTGATATCAGGGAATTGTTTGAGCTTGCGTCTTTCCCAAATCGATATTTCGTTGTCAGTTTTTATGAGATTCAGCAGGGTAATAGATAAGATTAGAACTGCCACCAAAATTGTTTTCATTCTAGAATGCATAGTCAAAACCTAAAATATAGAAATGGATTAAAGGAGTCATCCACCAAATAGCTTGCGGACAGAAGATAAAGAAATCCTAGTCCAGCAGCTTCAAGGACGACTAACCATTTCGCACCTTTCATGTGTTTAATAGTTTTAGTAATATTGTGAGCGATAATAGGAGTTGCTCCAATACCACCTATAATAAATAAAATAATATAGCTTTTCAAATGATATAGGCTTTCATGAGAAAAAGCTGGTATGTCGAGGAACCCAAACATACCCTGATAGACACTTAATACAATTTTTAAGTCATCAAATCGGAACACGACAAAAGACAGCATCACCAATATAATCACGTAAAAGTGTCTAAAGCTCCTTGGCATTTTTTCCAATATTCTTAGAATAACTGCTTTTTCTAGGCCAAGAATAACTGCAAAACCGATGCCCCATATAATAAAATTCCAGCTGGCACCATGCCATAGGCCAGTCAATCCCCAAACAACCAGAAGATTGAAACCTGTCTTTAAAGAGCCATTTCGACTTCCACCCAAGGGAACATAAACATAATCTCTAAACCATTGTCCCAATGTAATATGCCATCGGCGCCAAAACTCGGTTATGGATCCGGCGCTGTAAGGGTATCTGAAATTTTCAGGAAATTGAAAACCAAAGATACTTCCCAAGCCAATGGCCATATCGCTATAACCTGAAAAATCATAATAGATTTGGAGCATATACGCGGCAGCGCTTAACCAATACAACAAAACATCCGGTTGAGTCGCTTCTATTATCTCATTAGCCAAGATTCCAAAGCTATTGGCGAATATGACCTTCTTAGACAACCCAACCATAAATCGAGTAAGCCCATAATACACCTTTTCGAAACTGTGTTGGCGTTGAAGCAAATCTGAGCTGACGTCTTGATATCTGACGATAGGACCTGCTATCAGTTGAGGAAATAAAGAAACGTAGGTCCCTAATCCTAAAAAGCTTTTCTGCGCTTTCGCTTTTCCTCTATAAACGTCTATCGTATAGCTCATGGTTTGAAATGTGAAAAAACTTATACCAATAGGTAGTGGAATTTTCAGCAATGGAATATCTGTCGACAGCAAGCTGTTGATGTTTTGTAAAATAAAATCACTATACTTGAAAAATGACAGCAGACCGACATTCATGACGATAGATGAGATAAGGGTGATTTTCGCTTTTCTTTTGCCATAATGCACATCGATGATACTGCTATGGTAATAATCAATAAGGATAGAAAACAGCAGTAAAAAAACATAAACAGGTTCTCCTATAAAATAGAAGATAATACTGCTTACAAATAGTGTTTTATTCTTATGTTCATCAGGTGTTAAAAAATAGCCCACCATAACGATGGGCATGAAATAAAATAAAAATTGAATGCTTGAAAAAACCATGAGATCTATATGTTCATAATCTTATGAAAAGCATCCTGCAGGGCTTCACTGCCTTCATTGTCCATGATTAGGACAATATAGTTGTGCGCACTGTCAACTATGATGTTGTCATCTTCCACGCCTACACAGATCCATTTTCTACCATCAACATTTTCCTTGATATCTTTTTTGATTGTTTCAAGATTGTCAGTATTAGCTACTTTTACCAATACCACTGAATGGGCCTGCGCCGACATCATCGGCTCAGAAGCCAGGGCTTCTTCAAACTCAAAATTTGTGACACCCAACATGTAAGCCATATTCTCTTCATTTACAGTAGTCTTGACCAATTTAGGCCATTCCATTCCTGTCTGAGCATACATCTCATCAATAATCTCCTCAAGTGTCATATCAATGTTCGCTGTGGTATCCTCTGATACCTCTGTCTGATTCTGGCAACCTATTAAACTAATAATAATCGTCACCATCAATACTGCTACTGCTAATTTTTTCATTTCTGTTTCCTTTCTTTTTAGTATATTTTTTGAAATCACATAAGTAGAGTAGACGATATACTAAAATAAAAGTTCCATTTATCGGTTAATTCATACTATTCTTTTTCGATTCTTCTACCAGTTCTGATATTTCTTCATCTGTGAAGCCACCATATTTTTGGAAGGTTTTCAAATCTAGCTCTTCCAGTTTGACAGTTGGCTCTTTTTTAATAGCCAATAAGATTTCATCTAGAATGGAAATCAGTTCTTCTTTTTCACCTTTTCGGACAATCTCTTTCGGGAATTTTGGGAAATTGGTTTCTCTGTAATAGATTGGTTCGTAGGGAGGCATAGTTTTAAAATCACCATTCTCAATATACCCCTCCAGACCATATTTTTCTTCCATATCAATCAATTGTTGACGTAACTCCTGTTGTGCTTCTAAGTATTGTTGATTTATAGGTTGACTTGGTAATAGCTGATGCAATAGGTTGGTTGTTTCCATTGGATCGTTGATCATGTCAAACAACTCTTCATAGCCACCGCCATAATAGTAATTGTACTTGTATTGTTTGTTTCGTAGGCTGACCCAGCGCTTATTGTCCTTGCAGTATTCGATGTATTGCACTTGTCGATTCTTATGGCCAACTTCAACAAAAACAGACTCACCGGGTAGTTCCAAATCTCCAGGGTAGGAGATATCTGTAGCATCCAAGAAAGTGGGTAGGATATCGTTTAAGTCCACAAAATCGTGGCGCTCAGAACCAGCAGCCACTCTGCTTGGATAGCGTATTATGAATGGGACTTTTGATGAACTATCATAGGGCAAAAATTTCTGATAGGTGCCATGATCACCAAGCATCTCTCCATGATCACTTGTAAATAGGATTAGGGTATTGTCCAGCTCGCCGATTTCTTCCAGTTTATCTAGTATCTTCCCGATGTTGTTATCTACATGAGAGATGGAGGCATAATACAACTCTCTTGCTCTTTGTAGATACTTAGTATTGGGATAGTCAGCAATTGGCTTATTTTCCTCTGCTAAAGGAGATAGCGGGGTATTGCTGACAAAAGGCTCCGTTAACGCTGCGTCCTTATAGAGGTCTGCCCATTCATCAGGCACATCAAAAGGTGGGTGAGGATGGATGAATCCTGCCCAGATGAGAAATGGTCGACGGCCTTGATTTTCGTCTAGATAGTCAATGGTTTTGTCAGCTACCCAGCAGTTACCATGGTGCTTTTCAGGCACTAGAGAGCGTTGTGGTAGCATATATAGTAGATGTCGGACTCCGTGTATGCTTTGAAAATGTCCGTAGCCTTGTTCCTTCAAATACATGGCGTAATCATCGTCTTCTCGGTATTCGGGGATTTCGTCCATCAGATAGAGCCGATGGAAACCGTTGTGTCGACGATAGGGTTGGAAATGGAGTTTCCCAATAGCCACTGTGTCATAACCATCATCCGATAGAATCTGAGGAAAGGTAGGCAAGTGGTAGGGAATATTTTTTTTGTCCACAAAGTAATTGTCATCAAATCCATGATGACGTGCAGTCAATCCTGTCAATATATTATGTCTTGCAGGTATGCAGACAGGATTAGGGGAGTAAGGGTTTGTGAAAACACAGCCTTCTTTTGCTAAACGGTCTAGATTAGGGGTATGCATGAAATCATATCCTAATGCATTGATGGTGTCATATCGTTGTTGGTCAGTTGTGATTAAGAGAATATTAGGTTTCTTTTTCATATTTTTCTCCTCAAGGTTTGTGCCATGTGGTTTAATCTTGGATAGGCATATTCGAAGAACTCAGTATAAGCTTCACAGTATTGGTTGAGTTGCAGTTGTCCATCGATATTAGGCTCACGATTTCTTCGACAACCACCTCGACATAGTGGCATCCACTGACAAGTCTTACATTTGGAATTAACATCTATAGAGATATTGATAAAGTCGGATGCTTTTTTATTGGATGCAGTTTCCAGCAAATCCTGGTCTTTGATATTACCAAGACACCACTCATCAGTAGCATAGAAATCGCAGGGATAGATATTGCCATTGCTTTCAATGACATATTGAATGCTGCATCGGCCTGTCATATCACAGGACTCTGATCCGTTTCCGGTTAATATGCCTAGCAGATTGTCAAAGTAGCGGATGCTGACATATTCGCCACGCATGACATCATGATACCAGATATCGAATAAGTCCTTCAAGAACAGAGTATAGGCTTCAGATGATAGACTATATGGATTATATTCGTGACTCTCTGATAGTGAATCAAGGCAGGGGATAAACTGCATATACTGAATCTTTTGATTTTTGAAAAAACGATATATCTGCTGGGCATGACTGGAGGCTTGATCTGTTACAACAGACAGGATATTGTAAGATACTTGATGCTTGTTCAACAGCTGCATACTTTGCACAACTCTGTTGAAGCTGCTCTTTCCATTATGGTGTAGACGATAGCGGTCGTTGATATTCTTTGGTCCATCAAGTGATAGCCCCAACAGAAAATTGTTTTTGGATAAAAAGCTAGCCCATTCCTCATTTAATACGATTCCATTTGTCTGAATTACGTTATTAATCTTGACTTTCTTGTGATTATATTGATTTTGCAAAGCAATCAGCCGTTCATAAAAAGGAAGACCAGCTAGTGTAGGTTCTCCACCTTGGAAGGCAAAGCTACAGGTATGGTCTGCATAGGCTAGTGCTTTTTTTACCAGAGTTTCAAGTGTTTCTTCAGACATGATTCCATTATTTGGACATAAGTTGTTTGAAGTCATCTCATGGTAAAAGCAGTATTGACATGAAAGGTTACATAGACTTGATGCGGGTTTAATCAATAAGCTGATAGGTGGCATTTGAGATCCTCCTTAGATTACTGAATCTCTTATGATTAACTTGGTGTTTAATACCAACTCTCTGTTTTCAGGTGGATGCTTCTCAATGATACCAATGAGTATCTTAGATGACTCATAACCCATTTGATAATTTGGCTGTTTGACGGTAGTTAGTGGGGGATCGATGATTCCTGCCATGGCAATATCATCAAAGCCAATGACACTGATATCTTGGGGAACTCGAAAACCCTTTAGTTTAATCGCCTGGATTGCACCAAATGCTATCAAATCATTTCCACAGAAAATACTGTCAAATTCCAGGCCTCGATCTATCGCCATCAGAGTTCCGGAGTATCCCCAATCCAAGGTAAAGGATCCATCTAGAATCATTTCTTGATTGACTTGGTGGTTGTGATCCACTAGTGCATTTATATAGCCCTGTAGACGGTCTTTAGAGGGTTTTGAGTTTATTGGTCCCGCTAGATATAGTATGTTTTTCAAGCCCCTGCTTAAGAGATAGGTGACAGCCTCATAAGCACCACTAAGATTGTCTGATATGACAGTTCCACCGGATTTGAAAGAATCGATTTCTCTATCTAGGGCTACAATAGGAATATTGGATTCTTTGAGATCTTTAGAATTAGTTCTTCGGTGACTTGATGCGGTCAGAATAATACCATCCACCATTTTTTCTTGAAGCTTTTCCAAATATGTTCGTTCTTTTTGTGCGTCATTATCGGTGTTGCATAAAAAAACAGCATATCCTAATTTGCTGGCATAATCTTCAACCCCTCGAGCTAACTCGGGGAAAAAAGGATTGCTTATGTCAGGTATGATCAAGCCTATGGTGTGCGTTTTTTTAGTGACCATAGAGCTTGCGATGCGATTAGGTACGTAGTTGTACTGTCTGACAATGGACATGACTTTTTCACGTGTGGTTTCGGTGATTTCATGATCCTTGCGGTTGATAACTTTTGAGACGGTGGCTGTGGACACACCCGCTAGTCTGGCAATATCTTTGATTGTATATTTCATAGGAACCCTCTTATACTATAAACTAGCTGTATTATACAAGATTATTGGATTGATGTCCAAACATAAATGAAAATCTGTTTTTTTCATAGAATGATTGACGCTGTTATATTGTGATGATATACTTGATATTAAGTAAACGTTTAAGCCGTTAATACTTTGGAGGTAATATTTGAAGTCAATTTGTATAATTGGAAGTATAAACATGGATTTATTTACCATTGTTGATAAAATGCCTGTTTTAGGTGAAACTGTTTTTGGAAGCCACTATTTTTTATCTCCAGGAGGTAAAGGGGCAAACCAGGCAGTGGCAACAGCTCGACTTGGAGAATCAACAATCTTGATTGGCAAGGTTGGGCAAGACTCCTATGGAAATCAATTAATTCAGGTATTAAAAGACAATGGTGTGGAGACGAAATATATTCAACAAGAAGCCGATATTCTAACAGGCTTTGCCAATATATATGTTGATCAAAATGGGAGCAATCAAATTACCGTTATTCCAGGTGCAAATAGTGCATTGAGACCTCAAGATATAGATCAAGCGATTTCAGCTATAGAGTCTTCGAAAGTTGTCGTATGTCAGTTGGAGATTCCTACAGAGACAGCTATCTATGGTTTAAAGAAGGCAAAGGTGGCTGGAGCAGTAACGATTCTAAATCCTTCACCTACACGAGATTTTGATGATGCTATATTACAATATACTGATATTTTAATTCCCAATGAAATTGAATTGGTGCAAATCATGAAAATAGACAATGAGCCGACTATACAACAAGTTTTTGATTTCATGGCGCAACATAGATTAAAGATTTTGATTACCACTCTGGGGGAAAATGGCTGCATGGCTTATTCAAATTCTTTGACGGTTCACTATCCGGCCAAGGATGTGGTAGCGACCAATACGACAGCTGCAGGAGATGCTTTCATTGGAGGCTTTGTAAAATCATACAGTAACCATTATGATTTAGGAAATGCAATTGATATGGCACAAGAAGTAGCCGCCTATACTGTTACACAAAATGGAAGCATGACATCCTTGCCATATTCGAAGGATTTAGAGATAGCCAGCAGAAAAATTTTGAAAGGATGGTTTTAAAGATGAGTGAAGTATATAAGATTGTTACAGATACAACGCTTACCTACAAACAGCAATTTGTAAAACTAGCTAAGCTAGGAGAGAATACAGACGACACCATTCCATACAATCCATTATGGCTTCAGTCGAAAGAAGCAGGCATGGTCTGTGACTTGTTTGAAGGAGCCTTACCATATAGACCTCGTTATATTATTCCGGATTACAGCATTCTAATGGAAAAAGGCAGTGATTTTCTAGAAATAGGCGCCCCTACAGACTTGTGGGAGGCAATACATGCTCTACTGATAATGTACAATCATGTGCCATCTGTATCCAGTTTCCCTGTGTTTCTAGGTGATTTGGATACACTATTGGAACCATTTATAGAGGACGAAAAACAGGCGGAGAAAGCTATCCGTCTATTCATGCTGCATATTGACCGCGTCTTTACTGATTCATTTGTACATGCCAATATTGGGCCAAAGGATACTAAAGCGGGAAGGATTATATTAAAGGTTACAAAAGAGCTTCAAACGGCTGTACCAAATATGACCCTCAAATATGATCCGGATGAGACCAGTGATGAGTTCGCAGCTTTATGCGCCTCAACCATGTTGGAAACGGCTAAACCAAGCTTTGCAAATCATCGGATGTTCAAGAAAGAGTATGACGATGGTTATGCCCTTGCCAGCTGCTACAATGGATTTAGGATGGGCGGAGGAGGCTATACCTTGCCTCGCTTGAAGCTGGCTTCTATAGCTAAACAAGCCAATTCAATAGCGCATTTTAAGGATGAATTACTGCCGTATTATGTAAATCTGATGTCTGAGTTCATGGACATGAGGATTCGATTTATGGTTGAAGAGTCAGCGTTTTTCAAAAGCAATTTTCTTGTCAGAGAAGGCTTTGTCAAGCAAGAAAACTTTGTTGGTATGTTTGGCATGGTTGGCTTGGCAGAATGTGTCAACACTTTGCTCCATATTGAATATCCTCTAAAAGGCTATGGACACCTGAAACAGGCGGATGATTTGGGAGAAGACATCATCAGGCATCTAGATGATTTAGTTTCAAAGCATACAGCGCCATATAGTGAAAACAGCCAGAATCGATATTGGCTTCACGCTCAGGTAGGGATAGAAAGTGATGGATTAGGTTCATCTCCGGGAACACGGATACCGATAGGCGCTGAACCGGAAACTCACCAACAAATCAATCATTCAACACGATTCCACAAATACTTCCCAACAGGAACAGGGGATATTTATAGATTTGATGAAACATGGAAGAACACACCAGAAGCCCTGGTGGACATTATTCGAGGGGCACTGGGAAAAGGCGTTCGATATTTTTCCGGTTATTGTGAAAACAACGATTTGGTTAGAGTAACAGGGTATCTGGTCAAGAGAAGTGAGATGGAAAAACTGGATCGCAAGGAAGCTGTTAAGAATCATGCAACAGTATTGGGACAAAATTCTAGAGACTTGGCAAAAGCCTTGGATAGAAGGGTGAACCGCAAATGATCAAAGCACCTGTTTGCAAGATTATACCGTTTTCAAACGTCGATGGACCAGGTAATCGAATGGCGATATTTTTTCAGGGGTGTCCCTTTAGTTGTTGGAACTGTCACAATCCAGAAACAATCAATAGATGTAATAACTGTGGTCTTTGTATAGAGACTTGTCCCGAAAATGCTTTAGAGATGAGAGCCAACGAAGTGTTTTGGTTGGAAGAGAAATGTGTGTCTTGTGATCAGTGTTTAAAGACTTGTCCCAATCTATCAAATCCCAAGGTAATCTATTATACAACAGATCAATTAATGACCCGTATTTTAGAGGTCGCGCCATTTATAAGAGGAATTACGGTAAGTGGTGGAGAAGCTATGATGTACCCGGAGTTTTTGACTGAATTATTTGGGATTATTCAGGAGATTCCGTTGAATGGATTAATCGACACCAATGGGTTTCTTTCTTTTGAGGCTTATCCCAAGTTACTGTCACTGATTGATGGTATTATGCTGGATGTTAAAGCAACTGATCCTATATTTCATAAATTGCTAACAGGTCGAACAAACCACGAAGTCTTAGATAATTTACATTATCTATTATCTGTAAAAAAATTGTATGAGGTGCGTATTGTCTGTCTGCCTGGCTATGATGAACAAAATAGAATAACCATATCAACCGTCAGTCAAATCATAGGTGATCAGTGTCGATTAAAACTTATTAAATATAGACCCTATGGTGTAACTGAAGAAGGTCGTAAAATATTGGGAAATGAAACCTTTGATGAAGAATTATTCTTGGAGTATAAGGAACTGGCCATATCAAATGGTGCTAAACAGGTCGTAATGGTTTAATGGAGAAGGTAGTCAAATGATTATTCCGCAATATATTCAAGATATCTATGCTAGCTGGTTGGGCAAATTAATTGGTATACGGTTGGGTGCTCCAGTCGAGAACTGGTCATCAGACGAGATAAATAAAGCCTTCGGTAGTATAGAGGACTTTGTAGTTCGATATCCTATTTTTGGTGCCGACGATGACAGCAATGGACCACTGTATTTTACCAGAGTATTTGATGATACAGGAAAATATGATGTTTCGACGAAAGATATGGGCAACACGATGCTAAATGTCATCCCAAAAGGGCATGGGTTTTTTTGGTGGGGTGGGGTAGGCGTCTCAACTGAGCACACCATGTATCATCACTTATCATCAGGAATACCTGCTGAGGAGAGTGGATTGCGTAGTCTTAACGGTCAGCGGCTTTCAGAGCAAATTGGCGGTCAGATATTTAGTGATGGATGGGCTTATATCGCCTATAAAAATACACCCCAGGCTGTCAAATGGGCTGCTCAATGCGCCAAAATCTCCCATGATGGTGAGGGCGTGGAGGGTGCTAGGTTTGTAAGCGCAGCTATAAGTATAGCTTTTAGTGAAACAGATATTTTGGAAGTTATACAGAAAGCTAAGGCTTTTGTCAGTCGGGATAGCCAATATGGTCATCTGATTGATGATATTGTGCAATATTATAAGACTGAGCCTAATAATCCTGACAAATGTCTTCAATACATAAAATTTCGTTATCCATATAGCCGATATGGTGGCATTTGTCCCATCATACCCAATGCGGCAGTCATGTTGATGGCTATGTGCTATGGAAAGAATAGCTTCAGAGACACTTTACTTCTGTGCATCAATGCGGGGTATGATACCGATTGTAACGGGGGCAATGTAGGATCGATTATGGGCGCTTTGCTTTCTATACAAGGTTTACATAATCCATGGGTTGAGGAAATTAATGATACTGCCATCGCATCAGGCTTGCTGGGGAGTGTCAATATGACGGATGTGATGACCCAAAGCCTTTATTTTGCTAAACATGCTTGTCACTTTAATGGTTTGGAAGAGCATCCCGGTTTATATCAGTCTAAAGCTCATTTTAACTTTTTGCTCCCTGCAAGCACTCAAGGATTTATCATAGACCCTGATAGTAAGGTGGAAGGGACTTTAAGAAATGTTAGAGACATGCAAGCGGGATACAGGAGAGCCTTACAGGTTAATATCCATCATGTCTTTCCCGGAGAAGAGTTGAAGGTACTTAAGTACACATATCTTAGAGCATCTCAAATTTACGATGCCAGATATGAGCCAGCTTTAGCACCAATTGTATGGCCAAATCAATGGATAAGAACAAGGATTACGTCTGAAAGCGAAAAGCAATTTGAAGCCTGTTTAGTAGCTGTTGATATTTTGGGGAAGGAAATAGCTTCACCTTGGCTCTTATTGGATAGGCACTATCAAGAAATACAGATGCAAATCCCAGCAGAATTTCATTATGTTCACTATGTTGGTGTTAAAATAAAAAGTATTGAACGAGGATTATTGTCTTTTATCAAAATAGATGAAGTATTAATTGATGGTGAAATAGAGGCATCTTTTGATTTTACAAGTATGCCGATTGAAAACTATGGCATGACTTTCTCAGGTGGCATCCATAAGGAAATCGCCGGTTGTACCCATATGGAAGGGGATTGGAAAATCACTAAGGCAGGTTGCACTTGTGATTTTCAGGAAGTCGGACATCTGTTATGGGGGGATGTGGATTTCCAGATCAATTGGGTTGAATGCTTACTGAAACAATGGGAAGTCGGCAGTGAAGTTCATATTTTTAAAAGAGGTGCTAAACGATATACAGCAATCCAGAGATCAGGACTGGATGAGATTACCATATATGATAAAAATATTGAAATAACAACTCTACAATCATTCAAAATTTATGGTGCTAATTGGGATAATATTATATTGCGTATTAACTGTTCTAGTAATATAATTAGAGTTATTATTAATGGACAATCGTTTTCTGTAACACGGTCATCAGAACAAACCAAGGGCTGTTTAGGGTTCTATAAACCTCAAAACAGCAGATTAACACTTAACCAGATAAAAATCAGTTCATGCTGATTTTATATACTTAAGGAGGGTTTTATGAAGAAAATATTAGTCAGTTTACTAATCATTATGTTGGTGGCGAATCTAGCAGCATGCTCAGCACCTGCTCCAGCTCCAACGACGGCAGCTCCAACTACAGCTCCCGCAGAAACAACGGCTCCGGCCACAACAACACAACCACCTGTAGAGGGTATCAAGGTTGCGTTATTGGTTCCTTTCAGAGGTGACCAGTCATATTTTGATGTTACAGCTAATGGTATGGCATTGATCGAACAGGAGATTGAAGGTGCTGAAACAACCATTATTGAAATGGGTCGAGATCAGAGTCGTTGGGAAAATTATTACCTCGACGCGGCCGAAGGAGACTTTGATATAATCATCGGAGGAAACTGGGAAGCTTCACCAACATTCGAGAAAGTAATTGAGCAATTTCCAGACAAAAAATTCATAAACTTTGACTGGGATGTTCCACCAAGCTTTGAAAACACATATGGTATGTTCTACAAAGCAAATGAGCTTGGATACTTGACCGGATTAGTGGCTGGTTTGGTCACTAAAACAGAACTGCCTTATTCAGATCCATCTAAAAATATCATTGGCGCTATCGGTGGTATGGAATTCGCAGGGATTAATGACTTCTTGTATGGATATATCCAAGGAGCACAGGCTGTCAATCCAGAAGTAAAAGTATTTATCGCTTATGCTAATAATTTTGGAGATCCAGGTAAAGGAAAAGAAATTGCTTTGAATCAATACGGCAATGGCGCAGATATAATCTTCCATGCTGCAGGTGGTACAGGCAATGGTTTGTTTGATGCGGCCGTCGAAGCGGAAAGATATGCACTAGGTGTTGATGCGGATCAAGCTTTATTGTTTGCAAACGATCCTGCCAAGCAAGAAAAAATATTGACTTCAGGCACTAAGAATATTGACTTAGCTATTCTTCAAGCAATTCAGCGTCATTTGGATGGCACCTTGCCTTATGGTGAGTTGGAAATCCTAGGTGTTGCTGATAACGGTGTCGGTCTTGCGAAAAATGATATCTATAATACTCTTCCACAAGATCTTAGAGATATAGTAGACGAGTATGAGCAAAAGGTAATCAGTGGAGAGGTTGAAGTGAAAAGTGCTCTGACTTTATCAACTGATGAATGGAATGAAATCAAAGAATCCGTGCAGCCTTAACTAGCAAAAAAAGAATCCAACGCTCTACCAAACAGTAGAGCGTTGTTTTTAAGAGGATATGATATGAATGATTATATTTTACAGTTAACAGATATTACTAAGATTTATTCTAATGGTGTAGTGGCAAATCGCAATATTAGTGTAGATTTTAAGAAAGGTGAGATTCATTCTGTTGTTGGTGAAAACGGCGCAGGTAAGTCCACATTGATGAAAATGATTTTTGGTATTGAAAGCCCTTCCTCAGGTAAGATTATCCATAAGGGAAAAGAGGTCGCTTTTTCTGGATCGATGGAAGCGATATTAAGTGGCATAGGTATGGTACATCAACACTTTATGTTGATTGATGACTTTACAGTTGCACAGAACATAGTCCTTGGGATGGAACCAAAACAAAAAAAGGTATTTCTCGATAAAAAAGCTGCTATAAAAGTAACTAAAGAACTGGCTCAAAAATATAATTTCAAACTGGATGTTACTAAAAAAGTATCGGGTTTGACTGTCGGTGCAAAACAAAAGGTCGAGATTCTAAAGACCTTGTATCGCGATGCAGAAGTCATCATATTGGATGAGCCTACTGCTGTTTTAACACCTCAGGAAACAGAAGCACTTTTTGCTAATCTGAAGCAATTTAAAGAAATGGGCCATACGATTATTTTCATATCCCACAAATTGAATGAGGTCAAGCAAATTAGTGACCGAATCACTATTATGCAAAATGGAGAAAGTCGCGGTACCTTTAATAATGAAGACATCACTATGGAGCAAATGACAGAGTTGATAGTCGGTCGAAAGGTATCATTGTTTTACGACGATTTGAAAGAATTGAAACCAGAAAGAAGCAAGGCATTTGAGGTAAGAAATTTAGATTTGAAGGTTCAGGATGTGCCAATACTCAAGGATATTTCGTTTGCCATACGAGAGGGTGAAATATTGGGCATAGCCGGTGTTCAAGAAAATGGTCAGAGTGAGTTAGTGCAAATCTTGTCTGGGTTGTTGCCTGCGCAAGGTGGGAGTTGGAAAATCTTCGAGGAAGATATCACAAAATATAGCGTTGATCAAAAAAGACATGCAGGATTGGCATATATACCTGAGGATCGCATGAAGGAAGGTGTAGCAAAGGGTGCCAATGTCGCAGAGAATCTAATTTCAACATTTTTCGATCGACAGGATTTAAATGGCAAAATACTGATGAATCAAAAGGGCGTTAGTTCATTAGCGGATAGCATGATAAAAATGTTTAGCATCAAAACTAAAAATGCTAAATCAAAAATTGAGAGCCTTTCAGGTGGTAATATCCAGAAAGTGGTGGTTGCTAGAGAGGTGAACACTCAGCCAAAGGTAATGATAGCTGAACAACCAACCCGCGGAATTGATATTGGAAGTGCTGAGTTTATCCACAAAAAGTTGATTGAAATGCGAAATAGCAACATCGCCATATTATTGGTCAGTGCAGATTTAAATGAGGTAATGGAAGTGAGTGATCGATTGCTTGTCATGTATGAAGGTGAAATCGTTGCACACATCGAGAATATTAAAGATATTACTGAGAAAGAGTTGGGTCTCTACATGCTTGGGGTAAAGCGCCAAGATGAGGAGAGTCTGAAGGGGGCCTACCTATGCTAGCTAACGAAAAAGTATTTGAAGCTGTAAAAATGATTGTATCCTTGGCTCTAGCTCTATTACTGACGCTTGTCGTATTATTTATTTTTAGTGAAACACCGATGGAGTCTTTTCAGAAGATGCTGTTTGCACCGATGACACGAGTCAGATATATGGGTAATGTGATTGAGCTTATGATTCCTCTTGCTTTTGCCGGTCTGGCCACAGCGCTTCTATTTAGGACGAAGCTTTTCAATCTTGGAACTGAAGGAATTTTCTACTTTTGTGGCGTCGTAACAGCGGCTATAGCGACACAGACAATGAGCAACTCTTTTATCCATCCGGTAATAACAATCGTTGTATCAGGATTGGTGGGTGGTGCCATTGCTTTGATTCCTGGTTATTTCAAGGCAAAGTATGACACGAATGAACTGGTCACTTCATTGATGATGAATGCTATACTATTTGGATTAGGATTATTTGTCATCAAGCGGTTCTTGCAAGCATCGGATGTACCCGGAGTCGCGTCGAATCTTTTTGAACAAACCGCCCGTCTACCGATTATTATCCCACAGACAAGAATTCATGTTGGATTCATTATTTTAATAGTGACGACTATTGCTGTTCATGTGATGCTGTTTCATACCAAATTAGGTTATGCTATCAGAATGACTGGACTGAATAAAAATTTTGCAAAGTATTCTGGAATGAATGCATTCTATTTGTTCTTAGTGGTGCATTTTATGTCAGGATTTATCGGTGGGATAGGTTCTTCTGTGGAGTTGTTGGGCATGTATAACCGATTTCAGTGGTCCGCCTTACCGGGACTAGGCTTTACAGGCGCTTTGATGGCTATGTTAGGAAAGAATAATCCATTTGGAGTCATTGCTGCTGCTTTTGCCATGAGCTATTTGAGAACAGGTGCAGATATCATGGCACGTACCACAGATGTTCCAGTTGAAATAGTCGCTGTAGTAGAGGCAGTTGTTGTTCTGTTCGTTTCATCTCAATATTTCTTAAGAAAGTATCACGAACGTGCGTTGATTAAAAAGGGGGGTGAGCGAGTTGAATAATATCTTTGAGATTATTTTTACACCTCAATTTGGATTTACTGTCATTCGTGTTGTTGTGCCGATTCTCTTTGCCACACTAGCCGCTTATGTTGCTAATAGTGCCGGTATTGCAAACATCGCCATAGAAGGGATGATGCTGATGGCTGCATTTGTTGGGACTGTCAGTAGTTCCATGCTTCAGAATCCATGGATGGGTCTATTGATGGCATTGTTCTCCGGTGTAGCTATGGCCTTGATTTTGGCTTACTTTACGCTATATTTAAAAACAAATAATATATTGGGCGGGATTGCTCTCAATCTCTTTTCCAGTTCGTTTACTGTATTCTTATTATTCATTATCACTGGATCTAAAGGAACGAGTTCAACATTGAGTGCACGTCCGTTGCCTAGAATTGATGTGCCTATTTTGAAAGAGATCCCTGTACTTGGAACCATATTTTCAGGCCATAATGTGTTGGTCTATATAATGTTTGCGACTGTAATATTGGTGTACTTATTAATGTATCAGACACCTCTGGGACTTCGTATGAAAGCGGTAGGAAAAGATCCCTCTGCAGCAGAGTCTGTAGGGGTAAATGTAATCAAGATAAAGACTATAGCACTAATTTTAAGCGGTGCTTTATCCGCTTTTGGCGGTGCCTATATGTCTATGGGTTACTTATCATTCTTCACGCAAAATATGACGGCAGGGCGTGGTTTCATTGGCTTGGCAGCGGAGGCTATGGGACATGGGAGTGTTTGGCTTGTCACCTTGACAGCGTTTCTTTTTGGAATGTTTGATGCCTTGTCCAATGCACTTCAGCTATTCTCTTTGCCATCCGAAATTTTACAAACTATCCCATATGTTGCCGTTTTCATCGGTATCGTAGTGTTCTCAATTTATGAGTATCACCGCAATAAATCTCGAGGTGGACAATGAGAAAAGTAATTTTTGACTGCGACCCTGGACATGATGATATTTTTGCCTTTTGCTTAATTGCATCACATAAGGAGGCTTTTGATCTGCTAGGCTGTACAACAGTCGCAGGAAATCAAACGGTTGATAAGGTGACAGATAATCTGTGTCGTGTAATGGACTATCTTCAATTGGATTACCCAATTGCAAAGGGATCTTCCTCATCCATGTCTGGAAATACCTATGTTCAGCCTCAAGCCCATGGTGAGAGCGGAATGGATGGCCCCATTTTACCGAGTAGCAACCGAAGAATTGAATATTTAGATGCGGTAGCTTGGATGAGAGAAACACTATCTCAGCAATCTGAACCTGTAACCATTATTGCGACTGGTCCGCTGACCAATGTTGGTAGACTACTTGATGAATCTCCTGAGATTAAGGACAAAATCTCCCAGATATCTTTGATGGGTGGATCGGTTTATAGTGGCAATATCACGCTATCGGCTGAGTTTAATATCTATGTAGATCCTATCGCAGCAGATAAGGTTTTTAGGAGTGGTATTCCTATCGTTATGAGTGGTCTTGAAGTGTGTAATGAAACCATGATGATGCATGATGAGATTAATCTTTTCAACAGAGAAGGAGCAGCTTCTCGTTTAATATTTGAATTGCTAGAGTTTTATAGTCAGTATGCAAAAAAGTTAAACCAACCAGGGAGCCCTTTGTTCGACTTGGTGCCAGTAGCTCATCTCTTAAAACCAGAGTTATTTGGATCTAAATTGTACAGAATAGAGATTGAAACAGAAGGCTTGATTACTAAAGGTAAAACTGTGGCTGACCTTCGTCTATGGTCTGACTCATCCAGGTGCAATGCTCAAGTACTGATGACAGCAGATAGATCAGCGGTTATACAACTGTTCTTAGATAGTGTGGCTTTATTGGACAGAAGTTTGATAGGAGGATAATCAAATGATTACAATTAAACAATTGTTAGAAGAAAAATCAGCAATGGAAGCTTTGGAGCAAGAATTGTTTTGGACACCGGAGCTTGGATTTAAAGAGTTTAACACCCAATCCATTCTAAAGGCTTTTCTGATTGAAAACGGTTGTGATCAGATAGAGGATTTTGGGTTAAATGGATTTGCTGTCACAATAGGGCAGGGAAGTCCAGTAATCGGATTGATTGCCGAACTGGACGCTTTGATGGTTCCTGATCATCCTACTGCAAAAGAACCTGATTTTGCAGCACATTCATGTGGCCATCACATGCAATGTGTGATAATGGCTTTTGTCGCAAAGCTGTTGAATCAGATTATTAACTTATCAGGGTGTGTTAAGGTTTTCTTTGTGGCTGCTGAAGAATATGTGGACTTGGAATTTCGTAGAAATTTGATTCAAAAAGGAGAAATATACTCTCCATCCGGTAAAAGAAACTTGATTTACCAAGGAGCCTTTGATGATTTGGATGTTGTGTTGAGCTGTCACACTATGGGAGCGACAGCTTACCCTCAGATGGAGTTAAATGCCTCTCTAAGTGGTTTTGTATATAAGCGTTATCAGTTCCTAGGCAATAGCTCTCATGCAGCTGTAGCGCCTCATTTGGGAATCAATGCTTTGAATGCTCAAGTGCTGACTCAGAATGCCATAGCATTGTTGAGAGAGACATTTCAAGAAAAAGACATGATAAGGGTGCATCTAATGACAACATTGGGTGGACAATCGGTTAATGCAGTTCCCTCACAGACCATTCTGGAAGGCTATATAAAAGCAATCAACTTTGAAGTCTTATCAATTACTGAAAACAAGATTGACAATGCTGCTGTTCATTGTGCTGCAGCTATTGGTGCAGAGTGTCAAATCGAGACGACGAAGGGTTTTTATCCATTGGATCAATCCAGGGCTTTGAGTAACCTATTGCGACCACACATGATAGCCTGTGTAGGAGAGACAGCTATCATCGATGAACAGAAATCATTTGCCGCAGGAGATCTTGGAGACATTTCTCTCTTTAAGCCCACTATCCAATTTGGTTTTTCTGGGTGCAAAGGAACTGTCCACGGGCGTGATTTTATGATGGAAAATAGTCTGGAGGCTCTGATATATCCGGTATTTGTACTGCACAACAGTATCATGAATATGTTGAACGACCCTGATAAAATCAGACAAATCAAGGAGAGCTATAAACCAAAGATGTCTAAAGAGACGTATTTTAATCAATAAGATAACGTTTCTAGAATGGAGGAAATCTATGAAAAAAAGCCTAAGCAAATGCTTTATTCTCCTAATGGTTCTCATCTTAGTTTTATCCATTGTTCCAGTTGGGGTTATGGGTTTTCAGGATGAACTGTCAGGACACTGGGCAGAGAGCACCATCACAAAATGGTTGGAAAGTGGGATAGCAAAAGGCTACCCAGACGGTACGTTTAAACCAAATGCACCTATAACGCGTGCAGAATTTATGGCGCTTGTAAACAAGTCATGGGCGTTCGGTAGTAAATCAGAAGCCAAATTTTCTGATGTCAGTGAAAAGGAATGGTTTTATAACACGGTAGCCACAGCAGTAGGTGAAGGGTATATTGATGGCTATCCAGATGGTACAATGAAACCAAACGCACCTATTACTAGTCAAGAAGTTGAAGTAATTGTTAATAGGTTGAACAAGGATGAATCTAGTTCAATAGATAGTCTAGATTTTGAGTCTCAACAAATCATAACCAGAGCAGAGGCTATAACAGTCCTGGATGAGTTGCAAACTAAAGACGAAGTCTTGGTAGCAGGTATCCCTAAAGTAATAGATAAGCCTGGGATTTACGGAACAGAAGAAACTTCAGAAGTAAACTATAATGTTACAATAGCCGTTCCTAATGTTACTCTTCAAAATATAACCTTCACCAAAAATCTAACCATTTCTAAGGCTGTAGATAATGGCAATGTTGACTTAAATAACATCAATGTTCTGGGCCAATTAATAGTCCTTGGAGGTGGAAAAGACAGTATCCATATAAACGGAGGACACATAAGATTAGTGATAATACAGCAAAGTGGTATTACTGTTCGTGTCTTAACAACTGAAGGGGCAATTGTTGAAACCCTATCAGTAACAGGAAATAACTCAGATGTGGTATTGAGTGGAGTAATTCAGGACTTATTAATTGAAGCTGATAACGTAATAATGCAACTTCTAGAAGAATCAAGTGTTCAAAATTTTGTTGTTCTAACCGGTTCTGATGGTAGCAAGATCTTAATTGATATGTCATCTGTTGTTGAACATATGAATTTAGAAGGACCAATACAAATAGATAATTTGGGAGAAATAAACTATTTATCTGGTAGTGGATCTAGTGATTTTAGCGTTAACTCAGGAGGTAACGCACCTATTAATTTTGGTCCACCGCCTCCTCCGCCACCACCAGCACCACCTCCAATGTTTCCACCATCAATACAATTACCACCAATACTACCGCCACCGCAACCACCACCACCACCTAGGCCTCCATCACCAATCATTTTCCCTAACCCAATTCTATCGGTCATATCGGAACCATCAGATTATGGGATAGTAACAGGAGGTGGACAATATCAACCAGGAACACCAGTCACATTAGAAGCTACACCATCACCTGGAAGAGTGTTTCTCAGGTGGGAAACTGGGAGCACTCAAAGTTTCACTAATCCTTTAATGATTTCTATGCCTTCAATAGATACAACCTATAAAGCAGTCTTTACGAATGAACTAATTCCTGTTATAGGTACAGCTCAACTAGTAGGAAACGCTTACTATGGTGAAACACTTGAGGTTGCTCTTGATATATCATCACCTGAAAACGTTAATTATGATACATTAACCTATCGTTGGATCAGAGGATTTCTCGAAATGATTCCTAACGCTAGTGGGACAACTTATACACTTACCGAAACCGATATTGGTAAAGATATTGCAGTCTGGGTAATGGGTGATGAGTACGATGGAATTCTTATGACATCGCCTATAAGAGTAGGGAAAGCACCTAACACCATAGCACCAACACCCCAGTGGAATTGGGATACTACAGAAACAACAATACAAGTCACAACAGAGGCAGGTATAGAATATCTACTAATGCAGGGTGACGAAATTGCTCATGATTGGCTGTCTAGTGGTGCTTTCACAGACTTGGATGTATATAGTGAATACGAATTATACGGTAGGTATAAAGCAACGAAAACCCATGAAGCATCGAGTTTAACACCAGCTTTAGTGATAAGCACAGACCAATCAGTTGTGACGAGTGTACATAGTATTGATGATATTTTTATTCCTTATGGTACGTTATTAGATGATGCCATATCGAACTATCTACCTGCTAAAATTCTAATACTAGATAATCTCGGGAGAGAATTAGAGTGTGATGTTACTTGGGATATAGTGAACTACAATAATATGCTTTCTGGAATACAGAATGCAACAGGATCTGTCGAATTGCCTAATGATGTTAGAACAAATGATGGTGATGTACTAAGAATAGATAAGGAAATAAATATTAAAAACCCCCACATAACCTCATTAGATGTAGTGGATAACGTTATTGTTTTTAGAGGCACACTTGAATCAGATGTATTACTTGCACCATCAGTAATGGCAATTGATGCAGCAGGTGTATCTCATGAGTTAGAATTGATTTGGAGTATTATTGATTATAATCCTGAGGTTCTAGGTGAATATCAAGCTATAGGCACTTATGTACTCCCGATTAATGTTGAACCACCACTAGATGATGGTTTGTTGGAAGTAAATGCAACAGTTACGGTTGTAGAAGGACCGCCAACTGTATAAATCTAATTGCTAGTTATAGATGACCATTATTTATGGAGATGACACCCACATGTCATCTCCATAATTTTTATCCGATGTGTGTTTTAAACTTGAGTATGGAAAGGATATAACCTTGTAATGAGAAGGATAATCATTTATAATTAAAGTAATACTTATTCAGAAGGAGGATGATATGAAGTCTTGGAGCATTAATAAGAGAACTAAACTGTTTTTGTTAACTGCATTTGCATGGACTTGGGTTGGTTGGATTGCAGCTTACTTTATTAGTAATTTACGCGGTAGTATTCTATCAGTTGATTATACTGTTTTTAGTTTATGGACTGAATCATGGGGAACTGATCGTTTCTTTCCTCAATTATTATTTGCCTTAGCAGTATATGGGCCATTTATCGGATTTCTGGTAGTAGGAGGTTTCGGAGGTTTAGTAAAGCGCAAGAATAACGCACCGCAGCTCTGGCACTATGTCATACTGATTCCTGTAATATCTGTTATACCTCCAATCATCTTGAGTATCGCAACTTCTTATTTCAATCCAAATGCTCAACTGATGGTAATAGTGACTTCAATAATTCTATATTTTATTTCAAATTTAATCACTAGCGGCACAGAAGAGTTTGGTTGGAGGGGCGTCTTGTATCCTGAGATGAAGTCAACTGGTATGTCCTTCTGGGATATTGCATGGAAGGGTGGCATAATATGGGCTGTCTGGCATTACCCGTTAATGTTTATTATGTATATGCCTCTCGGACTTGCCGTACTACTACCAACTCTGGTAGGTTTTACTGCTTCAATTGTTGCTATGAACTATATTACAAATTTCTTGTATGAAAAGACACAGAACATCTGGGCAGCTGTTGTGCTTCACGCACTCAATAATACAATGAGTTTCATTCTTGTTCTTTTATTCCCGGAAACACCATTTTTAATTCTTACCAGTCTGATGGCATGGGTAATTGTTGGGTGGTTAGAAAAGAAATATCCAAAGATGTTGGCTTAAACTTAAGGAGGTAAGAATTTGCATAAGCAAGATCAAGAGAGAAATCAAATAATTTCTCTATTACAAAGAATTCAAAAGGGATATACTGAAAGAGATTTAGATCAGGTTCAGAGTTTTGTAGAAGATGTATTTTTAAAGGAGCAAGACATTTTAGTGATAGGGACTTCAGCAGTAACTCCTGAGAGCTCTGAATGGTGTTTTGGCTATGAAGAAATCGCTAAAATTATTGAAGATGATTGGAAATACTGGGGCGATTTAAAACTTAATATTGATGACGCTCATATATCCTTTCATGGCGATGTGTCTTTTATTGCTATGACAGGTGTTGTTTATGAGAAGATTCAAAGAGAGAGCTATTATAATTATCGCTTGAGTTTGATTGAAAAGAAACTAAAGGATGAAATCTCTCCAAAAAGGAAACTCTTAGAAATAATACATGGTACAGCAGATACTTTATTAGAAACCACCAAGGGTGAAGATTATCATTGGCCATTAAGATTGTCCATGCAAGCTGTCAATAAAGAGGGAGTATGGAAAATCAAACAAATGCATTTTTCTTATCCCGTTACATTTTATCCACCGGTTAGGTTGGAATAGGGTATAATAAAAAGTATCAACAAATGATGAACAATATCAAAAACTAATGAGGAGATACTAAAATGCAATATTTAACAAATGTATTACAAACAGATAAAATAACCCTGAAAAATCGCTTGATAATGGCGCCACTGGCTACTTCGAAATCCAATGAGGATGGTACAGTTAGCGATGATGTTTTAGCTTACTATAATGAAAAGTCACAGGGAGGTTACGTCTCTTTATTTGTCATTGAGCACAGTTATATTCTTCAACAAGGCAAGGCAAGTGCTAATCAAATGTCAGTCGCTAATGATAGTGTAATGGAAGGATTGAAACAATTAGCAACCACCATTCATAACAATGGATCAAAAGCAGTGATGCAGATTAATTTTGCAGGAAGTGCGTCGAAAAGTGATATAACTGGTGAGTTAGTATTAGGTCCATCAGAAGTCGTCAATCCACTTCATGGTGGCGAAGTACCTAGGGCAATGTCAAAAGAGGATATTAATAAAGTAGTTGAAGCCTTTGGAAGAGCTGCAACTCGGGTTAAAGAGGCAGGTTTCGACGGTGTTGAAATACATTCTGCTCACGGCTACTTATTAAATCAATTCTTTTCCCCATTAACTAATATGAGGGAAGATGAATATGGTGGAGGTGTCCGTAACCGTATACGAATTCATCTTGAAGTTATAAATGCGGTTCGTGACGCTGTGGGTGAAGAATTCCCTATATTATTAAGATTAGCGGCTTCGGATTACAAGGATGGGGGAATCACAATTGACGATAGTAAGATTGCTGCTATTGAATTTGAAAAGGCTGGAGTTGATATTCTAGACATTTCAGGTGGCTTCTGTGGATATACCAGACCGGGTGTTAGAGAACCGGGATATTTTTCTCCCTTAACAGAGGAAATCAAGAAGGTTATCTCTATTCCTGTGATTCTGACTGGAGGCATAAAAGAAGCCAATGAAGCTGAAAAACTATTAAAAGATGGTAAAGCTGATCTTATAGGTGTTGCCAGAGCTATATTTAAAGATTCAAAATGGGCAGAAAGAGCTATTACTGGAGATAAGGTGTCACCATGAAAACGATAGGATTAATTGGTGGAATGAGCTGGGAAAGTACGGTGACTTACTACCAGATTATTAACAGAATTATAAATAAGGAGTTAGGTGGTCTTCACTCTGCGAAAATATTGATGTACAGTGTGGATTTCGCTGAAATAGAGGAATGCCAATCCTCTGGAGATTGGGAAAAAAGTGCTGACATTCTATCAGCAGTCGCTCAAAATCTCGAAAAAGCAGGAGCGGATTTTATTGTGATCTGTACCAATACAATGCACAAGGTAGCCCCGCAAATTCAAAGCAGTATCAATATTCCAATTATTCATATAGCAGAATCGACAGCATCTGAATTAAAACGACAGAATATTTCAAAGGTAGCCTTACTGGGAACTAAATACACCATGAAACAGGATTTTTATAAAGCTAAGCTGGAGAGTTCTGGAATTGAAGTTCTCATTCCTGATGAACAGGGTATAGAAATAATCAATACTGTAATATTTAATGAGCTATGTCTGGGCATCATTTCAGAATTATCAAGAAGAAAGTTTCATGATATTATAGAAAAACTAGGAGAACAAGGTGCTCAGGGTGTGATACTAGGCTGTACGGAAGTGGGGATGCTCATCAACCAAGATGATACTGATTTACCTGTTTTTGATACGACTTTAATTCATGCCAAAGATGCTGCAAGGTTAGCTTTGGAAGATTAATAACCAGGAGGAGTGGACATGACTAGTAGAATGAAAACAGCTCTTATAGGTGGAGCTTTGCTAGGAATAGTTTGTGTTATAGGGGCCTATGTGCGATCAGGTTTCACCGCTTCACCAGTCTTTGTATTCTCACTATGGTATAACCGTGTAATTTTAGGACTAGCTGTGGGTGCTCCGTGGATAGCTACAAATAGACCCAAGGTTTTGATTCGTGGCGCTTTATTGGGCTTATTGGTTTCCTTTGCTTTTTATAGCTCTACAGGATTTGTAGATCCTGTCAGTTTTTTGGCTGGGGTGGTCTATGGTGTTATATTGGAATGGTGGCTCAGTCGACCTGAATAATATGAAGAGAAAATTCAAATTTGGAGGAGTAAAACAAAATGAGTAGACATAATATTTATACAATGAGTGTATCGCGAGTATATCCCATGTATATTGCCAAGGCAGAAAAGAAGGGTCGCACAAAAGAAGAAGTTGATGAGATTATTCTTTGGTTAACAGGCTACAGTCAAGAAGAGCTTTTGTCTCAATTAGAAAAAGGGACAGATTTTGAGACATTTTTCAATGAAGCTCCTAAAATGAACCCCTCACGGTCATTGATTAAGGGAGTTGTTTGTGGCGTGCGAGTAGAGGATATTGAAGAACCGATCATGAAAGAAATCCGCTACCTGGATAAGCTGATAGATGAGCTGGCAAAAGGGAAGAAGATGGAGAAGATTTTGCGCAGTGACTAACTTCTTCAAACTCTACGTATTTTCACAACAACAAATGCTATACCATACGATATAGCTAAAATAAGCATTAGATAAATAGGTATTATTACAAGTGCGATTGCTGCGTTTGCGTTAGAAGCAATCCATGTTTGATAATTATGAAAGAAATAGTATTCTGCTCCTATAAGAGCCAAAGCTGGGATTATTACATATTCCAGTTTTTTTGTTTTGATTGCTACAATGCTATAAATAATATTAGGCAAGAAAAGAAAAATCAATATTACTAAAGCTACCCAGGATTTTGTACCATCCATTATTTGACCTAAACCTAATATAGGCTTTAATACAGGAAAAATCATTATATATAAACCAAAAGTTATTACGATAGAACTCATGAATACTCTTAAAGTCATATTCGACTTCTGTGTATTATTAGAATTATGCAAAAGTATGCCTCCTAATTCATATAAGATGTTACTCCAATTGTAAAGACAATTTTACAAGGTGTCAATTGAATTTGAAAGTTTGAAGAAGGTTGATATGCGAAATGTCATAGACAAAATTAATGACACGAATCGTGTTAAAAACATATACTTCTTGTATACAACATAGCAATGAATTATAATTAATTAATATTTATTGAAGTTAATGCTTAGGAGGATCATACATGAATAGTTCTACAAAGGTTATTGTTTCCATTTTAATCACACTTGTGTTATTTGTTGGATGTGGGGAAGTCGCTATGACTGATGAAATTGATGACTCTACAAAGGAAGAAATCATTGCATTCCAACAAAGAGCCGATGAGTTTCTAAGCAAACGGAATTTTAATGGTTCGGTTTTAGTTGTAAAGGAAGGTATAGTGTATTTTGGAGAAGGTTATGGTATGGCAGATGTAGAGAATGACTTACCTAATGAAAGAGAAACTATTTACCTGATCGGATCGTTAACTAAATCATTTACTTCCATGGCAATCATGCAATTGCATGAATCGAAAAAACTGAATGTTAATGATCCTATCGACAAGTATTTTCCTAAATACCCAAACACATCAAAGATAACGATTCATCATCTTTTAACACATACCTCTGGCATAGACCCAAATCCGATAGATTTTTCAGCTTTTAGTGAATTATTTGATTTGAATAATAATATAATAGATAAGAGCGTTATTACTGAAATATTAGAAGTAGCAGCGGAAAAGCCTTTGCTTTTTGATCCTGGTACAAAGTTTGATTATAGTAATAATGGCTATATGTTATTGGGTGCAATCATTGAGGAGGTCAGTGGACTGTCTTTTGGTGAGTATATTGATGAGTACATTTGCAAGCCTCTTGAGATGACGAGTACAGGTTATAATACTAGTGGTGTTCCACTGGAAGAACAAGCCATTGATGCAAGCAGAAGTTATTCTTCAAATGTCAATCCAGTAATTACGTATGCTGGAGGCGGTATGCATTCTACTGTTGATGATTTGTACAGATGGGATGATGCTATTAGAAATAATCTGTTAATCTCCAAGAAATCCACTGACAAAATGCTCACTCCATTTATCGATTCCTATGCGTATGGATGGCGGATTTCCAATAAAAACGAATACATACATACAGGTAATATAAATGGCTATAGGTCACTCTTTATTGCTAATACGGAGAAGGACTACACTGTGATTATCCTCAGCAATTATCCTTCAACTGCTGAAGTGAACAGAATAGCACAGATTTTAATAAGCTACATAGAAGAGCTGTAACTATGAAGACTATATCGCTAGGATGGTATACAAAAATTAGAACTTTTGACAGGTAAGGCAATAGTAGATGCTTCCTCCCATATAAGCTTCTTTTGTGATATCGTCACCGCAAGTAGGGCACTCTTCATTAGCGTGTAGCTTACTCATACGCGTTAAATATCTACCGCTTTGACCAAATACAGTATCCCTTCCACCCATTGATGACATTGTCTTTAACATAATTAGCGAGAAGTCGCCCACCTCTTTAGGTGGGCGATGAATCGTTATTTTTGTATCTGAAAGATTGACAAAAGCACATAAAACGAGGTAGAATAGAACATATATTCGATATACGGGGAGGTGTGTGATGCTTAAAAATATAGCATTCAAATTTAGAATATATCCAACTAAAGAACAAGAATTATTATTATCCAAAACCTTTGGTTGCGTTCGTTTTGTCTATAATAAAATGCTTTCAGATCGGATTTCGTACTATCAAGCGACAGGTGAAAGCTTGAAAAACACGCCTGCTCAGTACAAAAAGGAATTTGAGTGGCTAAAAGAAGTAGACAGTTTAGCGCTTGCTAATGCGCAGCTCAACCTAAACAATGCCTATAGAAATTTTTTTCGTGATAAATCCATTGGATTTCCGAAATTCAAATCAAGAAAAAACAATCATCTAAGATATACGACCAATTGTGTCAATGGAAACATAAAGTTAGATGATGGTCATCTTAAACTCCCAAAGCTTAAAGCAGTTAAAATCAAACAACACAGGATGGTGCCCCAGGGATATAGACTAAAATCAGTAACGATTAGTAAAACACCGACAGAGAAATACTTTGCAAGCATTTTGTATGAATATGAAAAGCAGATAGAGATAAAAAAACCTGAAAAGTTTGTAGGAATGGATTACTCTATGAAAGAGCTATTCATAACATCAAATGGCATATCAGCAGAATACCCACGATACTACAGGTTATCACTTGAAAGACTGAAAAAAGAGCAAAGGAAACTATCAAAATGTAAAAGAGGCAGTAACAACAGAAACAAGCAACGACTTAAAGTTGCAAAACTTCATGAAAAAGTAGCCAATCAGCGAAAGGATTTCTTGCACAAGACATCAAAACAGATAACCAATGCATTTGATGGTGTGTGTATTGAAGACCTAAGCATGAAAGATATGTCTAAGGCGCTAGACTTTGGTAAGAGTGTTTCGGATAACTCGTTTGGAGTATTTGTCTCTATGCTTGACTATAAGCTTAAAGAGCAAGGAAAGCAACTTGTAAAGATTGATAAATGGTTTCCAAGCTCAAAACTGTGCAGTTCTTGCGGTCAAAGAAAAGATAGCCTATTGCTTTCAGACCGAACATATCATTGTGAGCACTGTGGCTTAAGTCTTGATAGAGACCATAACGCAAGTATAAACATTAGAAACGAAGGTATGCGTATCTTATCAGCATAAAGTAAAGAACCGTGGGGCACACGGGAATAGCTCGCTTATGTAGGTTGTAATCACGAGCAGTAGCGCTTGTGTTACGACCAGTGCTGTAGCCGTTAGGCTACTCGAACGAGAAGCCCCCACTTCTTCAAGTGGTGGGAGTATGTCACCTGACTTGCTAATACACTAGCTTCTGGCAATTCAATCATTTTAATGACCTCCAAATGAACAATTATTTGAATCTATTATACCAAAATTTCTTGGTTTTTAACATTGACATAATCAACCAATTAAAGTAAGATAATAAATAAATTCAAAGCACGTATACTTACCACCGGGTGAGTATAAGGGTGTCAGTAGTACTTCGTTAGGTCGCAGAAGAAGTGCTATTGGCACCTTTTTTGAACAACTATGATTAAATCAGGAGGAAACTAAATCATGAAAAAATTTATTGTGGAGAACAGCTTTTGGGAACTGTTTCCTGAAGCAAAGATTGGTGTTATTGTATTTAAAGATATAGACAATACTATCAAGGATAGCAATCGGTATAAGGAGATGCTAATAAATGCTGAAAAACAAGCACTCAAGCACTTGCCAAAAGAAGACTTCAGCAGCAACGATGTTATCAGAGTATGGCGAGAAGCTTTTCAGAAATTCAAAACTAAGAAAGGAGCAAGGTCTTCTGTTGAAGCATTATTGAAAAGAGCACACAAGGGAGACCAGATTGGTACGATAAATCCACTTGTTGATATTTATAATTCCATATCTCTCAAATATGCTTTGCCATGCGGGGGAGAGGATATAGATACTTTTGTAGGCAATATCATACTGACTAAAGCTAATGGAGATGAGCCGTTCATTACACTTGGATCGGAAGAAAGCGCTCCACCCAATAAAGATGAGATTGTTTATAAAGACGATGCGGGTGCCATTTGCAGGTGCTGGAATTGGCGAGAATCTGTCAGGACCATGCTGATTGAGCAAACGAAAAATGCTTTCTTATGCATCGAGTTGGTAGATGCTAACAGAGTCAATGATCTTAAGAAGGCTTTAGGTGAATTGGCAGAACTAGTTGAAGAAAACCTGGGAGGAGTATACCAGATTTTAGTCCTTGATTATGTAAACCAAGAGATAATTATAGAACAATAAATTCTTAATTTTAGATGACTGCAAGAAATTTGCAGTTTTTTTCTTTTTTTGGTCATTAATACCACTTATGTAATCGAAATGTAATTATTGGTCTATATAATGAATATAAGCACTCTCAAAATATAACGGGAGGGAAGTGAAAACATGGAATATCCTTCAAGATTTGATTTTTTTATTCAGTTTAAAGCAATTTTTAACCACCAAGGAAAGTTCAACGATTATGTTCTGGTCAACACGAGTGAAAATTTCAGGATGGTGGCAGGTGTCAAAGCAGAAACACTGATTGGTGAAAAGATATCCAAAATCGTAGTGGAACGCAAAGACATATTTGGACTTCAAGATTTCTACTATAATATGATACCGGGTACCAGCAGGAAGTTTGTGAAATATATAGAAGTGCTGGATAGAACATATATCATCAATATATTCAGCGATGACAGGGATTATCTTATCCTATTCTATACTGACATTACCAACTTGAAAAAATCAGCTGACAGACAAAAGAAAGACATTCAATCAAAAGAAGATAACCTTTATGCATTCGAAAAAAAGACAGAAAAATATTTCAAGGATAGTCTGACAGGTTTATATAATAAGGCATTCTTTGAAGAGGAACTGTTGAGATTGGATACAGCTAGACAGCTGCCACTAAGCGTTGTCATGGGAGATCTTAATGGATTGAAGCTGATTAATGACGCATTTGGACATGAGATGGGAGATAAGGCCCTAAAAAAAGTCGCTGAAATCATAAAAGAGGCATCAAGACAAGAAGATATTATCAGCCGTATCGGTGGAGATGAGTTTATGATTCTTCTACCAAATACAAATGAAGATATAGTGGCAAGAATTGTAGACAGGATGAAAATCGCATTAAAACAGAATCCACTAGATTTTATCAATATAAGTATGAGTTTCGGTTCAGCCACAAAGACAAGTGCGGAAGAGGATATAAACAAACTTCTGAAGCTAGCTGAGAACAGGATGTACTACCTCAAGCTGAAAGAAGGCAAGGAAGCCAAACTTGAAATTATTAACTACTTGAAAAAGAGACTTGAAAAAATAACATTTGAGACTAAAGCTCATTATGACAGACTCAAAGCAATCGGAATGAGAATAGCAGAAAAGCTAAATCTTTCAGATATAGAAAAAAAAGAACTCATGCTTCTTTGTGAGTTTCATGATATCGGGAAAGTTGGCATTCCAACAGAGATACTACAAAAAACAGCATCTCTTAACAAGGAAGAATGGGAGGACATGAAACGCCATAGCGAGATAGGCTATAACATCATCAAGGAATCAAGGGACTCCATCGCTATTGATGAGTTGATTCTTTTACACCACGAGAACTGGGATGGCTCCGGATATCCAGGACTATTCAAAAACGAAGAGATACCAAGAGTTGTCAGAATATTTTCTCTCATCGATGCCTATGACGCAATGATAAATGACAGACCATATAAGAAGAAAATGACCGAAGAAATGGCTTTGAAAGAGATAGAAGCTAAGGCAGGAAGTCAGTTTGATCCAAATATATCTGCAATATTTGTAAGTACCATGCAAGAATCCAGAGCAAGTTAACCAATTGAATGGTTAAAGAATAAATGGGGGGATGTATATGATTGACAACGAAGTGATCTTAAGACGTTTAATATAACAAATGATAAAAATGAAAAAATGATATTATAATTATGAGGAGGAATGAAAAATGAAAGACCGAAGAATATTGGCACTAGTATTGGTGATTTTACTGCTGTTGAGTTCTAACATTTCAGCCTTTGCGGGTTACAATATAACTACAGAACTCATCTACACATCGAATTCCGCAGTACTTGACGCATCAGGCTTTTCAACCAATGAACAAACAGAAATTAGATTGATATGGATAAAAGATAACGTATTATATCTAGGACTAAAAAGCGAACTAAAAGATGTTACCGGTATAACTTACAATGGTGCTCCTATTACCACATTCAATGTGGATTCAGCACGGGATAAAACCGTAGATCTGGTGGTTAATGGGACAGCATATCCCATCAATTATCTAGGTGATCCAAAGAAAGCCGGGTCCTACTGGTCGGTAGCAAGCTTCAATCTGTCAGGTTTACAGTTGACCAGCCCATTCGTTATCAGCATTGACACTGATGCAGGTGGATTTGATGTGGATGATGAATCGGTGGATATTTTGAACGGCTATATTGTTAACTACTATATTCAGGATACTACAACACCTGTACCTGGTATTAACCCTAATCCGCTGCTAATGTTAACATCTTTAATAGGCATGGTGGATTTACCTGCTCATCCCTCGGTTACAGGTTACACACTTGCACCTGGTCAACCAACACAGATTAATGTAACAGGTGAAAATGACTCAATCAACATTTATTATGTTGCAATAGAGCCCACAAAATATACAGTAACCTTTGACAAAAACAGTGGAGATACAGAAGCAGATCCACAAACAAAAGAAGTAGTAGAAGGTGAAACTGTAGACGCATTACCGACAGCGCCAACTAAAACAGATTACACATTTGAAGGTTGGGCAACGACAAATGATGCTACAGAACCAAACTTTGATGAAACTACC
>JAHRFV010000144.1 GCA_019084435.1 Dethiosulfatibacter sp. | reverse complement strand
GCGAGAGTCCATATTTTGGGCTTGGGAGTTCCTGACTGAAAAGATGCTAATTCCTGCAGACAAGCTATGTGTTTCAGTTTACAATTCTATCAGTCGGTACCTTAACTTCATTGGCCCATATATCGTATGCCTCATCATCTTCATAGTAAACTGAAACCCATAGCTTGTCTGCAGGAATTAGCATCTTTTCAGTCAGGAACTCCCAAGCCCAAAATATGGACTCTCGCTTGAAATAATCACCAAAGGAGAAGTTTCCGAGCATCTCAAAAAAAGTGCAGTGTCTGGATGTGAAGCCGACATTTTCGATGTCTCCTGTTCTGACGCACTTCTGGCAGGTCACCATTCTGGTGTTGGGTGGTGTGTCCGCACCTGTGAAATACTTTTTAAGGGGTGCCATACCTGCATTGATTAGTAATAGTGTGTTGTCATTTTTAGGAATCAATGGAAAGCTGTGGGCTGCCAGGTGGTTTTTGCTTTCGAAAAATTCGATGAAACTTTTTCTGATGTTGTCGATCGTATAATTGCTCATGTTTCCTCCAAAATTATTGTGATTTCATGTATTAAACTTTAGCTAGTTCCAATCAAGAAAATCCAATAAGTATTCGCTGTTCCGTCGATCATGCCTTTTATGATTTATGAGGTAAAAAGGCATGTCTCCAAGTCACGACTCATAATTACTGCGATTTTCTTGCGGTTTGTTTAGTAACAAGGCGCTGAGCTCATACATTCAGTGTGTCTGAGTGCGTTTCATGTTGATGTTCATGTTATAAATATTGCGATCGTCTCCAAGTCAAGACTCACAATAATATTATTTTCTTGTGGGTTGCTCAGAAACCAAGTGTCTGCTAACAATAATGACAATGAATCATCATAAATGAAACTTTGTCGAGTCTAATCAGATTAGGAGCACAAGTGTCTGATGTTAAGATTTATCAACTGTCTGAGACGTTAGTCGAGTTGTTGATAAATTAATCAGGCGCTGAGCTCATACATTCAGTGTGTCTGAGACGTTTCATGATGATGTTCTTGTCATGAAAATTGCGGTGTATTCAACTTTAAGTATCAGATAAAAGTATAATCAGCTCAGACTGTTTTGTCAATGATTCCCCCACCGACAAGAACATCTCCATCATAGAAAACCAACGACTGCCCTGGCGTCACAGCTCTTACCTTATCCTTGAATTCTACAAACAACTGATCACCAACACGACTGATTTCAGCAAGTGATTCCCTAGCCGAGTATCTGATCTTGCAGGAGAATACTTTTCCTGTTAATTCATAGTTGTCGTAGATGATATTGTAGTCACTGAGATAGCATCCGGACTTCTCCAACTGGTTTGAAAGTCCTAAAGTGACGTTGTTGTTCTCAGGATTGATATCCAACACAAAATGAGGCGTCCCCAATGCTATACCCAGGCCTTTTCTCTGACCAATGGTATAATGATGTATGCCCTCATGCTTTCCAAGAACATTGCCATCTATATCCACAAAGTTTCCAAGCTTAGTTTTTGGGTCAAAATACTTCTCGATAAACTCAATGTAGTCTTGATCCTTGATAAAGCAAATTTCCTGGCTTTCTGACTTTTGATAGAATTCGACTCCCTTGCTTTTAAGCAGCTGTCTTGCCTGCTCCTTGCTGTCCAATTCTCCCAAAGGAAAGATAACCCGCTCAAGATCCTTCTCGTGAAGATTGTACAAATAATAGCTCTGGTCCTTGCTCGCATTTTTTGCTTTTTTAACCAGATATCCAGCATCTTCCTTGACGACCCTGACATACTGGCCGGAAGAAATATAATGGATGCCACGCTTGTCAGCCTCTTCGATGAATCGCTTGTACTTGATTTCCTTGTTGCATTTGACACAGGGGTTGGGTGTCCTTCCCTTTTCGTACTCAGTATAGAAATACTGAACAATCTCCCGCTCAAACTCTTCTCTTAAGTCCATCACAAAATGCTCGATGTTCAGCATGTCTGCAATGCGTTTAGCATCAGCAACAGCCTCTTCCATAGATTCAAAGCTTTTTTGAATAAATGTAACACCTATAACCTCAAAGCCTTTTGCCTGCAAAATAATAGCGGCGGAAGAACTATCAATCCCACCGCTCATGCCTAGCAGCACTTTTTTATTATAATTGTTCATCATCGTGGTCATGCACATCCTCATCTGGTTTATAGTCTTCTATACCAGCAATAACCTTGCCCGATTTTTGGGCATAATCATATAATGCGGATTTGACAGCCTGCTCAGCTAAAACTGAACAGTGTACCTTAACCTTTGGCAGTCCACCAAGGGCTTCTATAACAGCTTTGTTGGTCAGTGTTACTGCTTCGTCAATGTGCTTACCTTTGATCAGCTCTGTTGCCATGCTTGATGACGCTATAGCTGAGCCACATCCGAAGGTCAGGAATTTGACGTCTTCAATCATGTCTTCATCATCAATTTTCAAAAATATCTTCATGATATCGCCACACTTAGCATTACCTACTTGACCGACACCGTTAGCGTCTTCTATTTCCCCTACATTTCTTGGATTCTTGAAGTGATCCATCACTTTTTCTGTATACATTGTTATTTCCTCCTGGTATATAATGGTGACATTTGTCTTAATCTATCTACGACACCAATAAGCTTCTCTATGGTGTAGTCAACGTCTTCTTCTGTATTAAACTCTGACAGACTCAATCTCAGTGAACCGTGTGCAATCTCATGGGGAAGACCAATAGCCATCAGAACATGAGATGGATCCAGTGCTCCTGATGTACATGCAGATCCACTTGATGCCGCTATGCCTTCCATATCCAAGTATAGAAGCAACGATTCTCCCTCTATAAACTCAAATGAGAAATTCACATTCCCCGGAAGTCTTTGGGTCGGATGCCCATTCAATTTGACGTTCTCAATTCTCTCCGGTATTTCTTTGAGAAATTTATCTCTTAGGGCACTGATGGTTATCATTTTATTATTCATGGTCTCTAAAGCTATCTCTGCAGCTTTGCCGAATCCACAGATCCCCGGTACATTTTCAGTACCTGCTCTCTTCTTACTTTCCTGTGCACCACCATGAATCAGGTTATCTATTCTAATTCCTTTTCTTATGTAAAGCATACCTACACCCTTGGGTCCGTGAATCTTATGGGCTGATGCTGAAAGGAGATCAATATTCATTTCTTTGACATCGATTGGAACATGTCCAAATGCCTGAACGGCATCTGTATGGAACAAAACCCCGTGTTTTTTAGCAATTTCACCGATTTCTTTGACTGATTGGATGGTTCCGATTTCATTATTGGCAAACATAATGCTGATTAGAACTGTATTTTCCTTGATGGCTTCTTCCAATTCCTTGAGACTTATCAGTCCGTCGCTATCAACATCGAGATAAGTCACTTCATATCCGTTCTTTCCCAGATATTCGCAGGTATGCAACACAGCATGGTGTTCTATTTTTGTAGTGATGATGTGATTGCCTTTTTTACTGTTTGCTGCCATGACACCCTTTATTGCCCAGTTGTCGGATTCTGAACCACCACCGGTGAAATAAACCTCATCCGGATTGGCATTGATGACAGATGAGATTGTTTCCCTGGCTGTATTGATTGCTTTTTTAGCGGTCTGTCCGAAATCGTAGATACTGGATGGATTCCCATAAAGGTTCCCATAGTATTCATTCATTGTCTCGATTACTTCTTTATGAACCATAGTTGTTGCTGCGTTGTCTAGATATACTTGTCTCATTGCTTCGCTACCTCCCGCATGACCTTTGAATTTTGCTTTACCATATCTCCAAGATATGTATTGTCTATGACATTGTTTATTCCCATTTCTATTTGCTCGAATATAACTCTTGTGGCACATACCAACTCTCTGGTGCATGTTTCTCCTGATAGGCATTCAGATGGTGTCATCTCTCCCTCAAGGGCTCTTAGAATCATCCCGACCGTTATCTCCTCAGGCTTCCTTGCCAGCATATAACCACCATTGACACCTCTTACAGTTTCGATATAGCCCTGTTTTCTTAGCTTTGCCAGGAGCTGTTCCAAATAGTTTTCTGATATATTGTATTTTGAAGATATTGTCTTTAGACTCACAGGACCATCGCCATAGTTTAGCGCCAGCTCGAATGCAGCTTTCAGACCGTATCTGCCTTTTGTTGATAGTATCATGTTTTTACACCTCTAATCCCTACTAATTTAATAGAGTATCCTTATAGAGTATAGTATACCCTAGTAATCTTGTCAACTATTATGGCAAGAAAAAAGCACGATTTCTCGTGCCAAATTTTAGTGAATATAGTAGTCTTCTTCGATGGAATCCATAAAGCCCAAATCTGCTTGCAATATTCTCAATCTGGTCTCATACTCGTCAAAGTCGATGTCGTTTGTCTGTAGTCTGGCATCTAGTTCTTTTTTGCCATTGTCATAAAGAAACATCTGTTTTGTCGGCCAGTAGATATTTTTACCGGTTTCTATCTGGCTTGTTTTTTCAAGGGTTACTTTCAAGCCTTTCGAGTCGGAATAATCTGTCTGTCCCAGCAGGTAGATATTTTTCAGATCAAAATTCAGATCTGAGCATTTGTTTCTACAGTCTTTCAGGTATCTTAGATGCTCCGGCTTGACCTCCAGAAACTCATCGTCTAAAAAGACGTATTCTTCTATATGGTTGTTGTATTCAATTACAAGATTATAGCTTCCTTCTTCTTTTAGTCCCTTTAATTTTTCACATATCAAATCTATAGAATTAGAATCTGTAAAATCCTCGAATTTAACATTAAATTTCATATTTCCTCCTCTGATTTCAAGTCGTTGATAAAATCCAAATACTTCTTGATGTTTTTTTCATATCCGATGTTCTTAGGATTATAAAACTTTTCGCCGTTAAAATCAAGTGGAAAATAATTTTGTTCCACAAAACCATACTGATAATCGTGGGGATATTTGTATCCCCCACCGTGTCCCAACTTGGAAGCGGACTTGTAGCTGCTGTCTTTTAAGGTATTTGGCACCTCCGGATTATAGGTGTTCATAAAATCCAGGGCCTTGTTGATTGCCATATAGGCTGTATTACTTTTTGGTGCAC
Organism: Dethiosulfatibacter sp.; assembly: GCA_019084435.1. The sequence goes on along the minus strand of JAHRFV010000144.1, from coordinate 16,039 downwards.
ATGCTAAGTATATGGTGGCCTGTGCCAATGGAATCCTGCCTTCAGGCATTCCGATGACATTGATTGCGTTAAAACAATTCACTGCAATATTCAAGGCATTAGGATCTGCGTTTCCCACATCTTCCGAGGCTGAAATGATTAGTCTTCTGGCGATAAATTTTGGATCTTCACCTGACTTTATCATTTTTGCCAACCAAAGTAAAGCCGCATCCGGGTCTGAACCCCTCAGGCTTTTAATGAATGCTGAGATGATGTCATAATGTTTGTCGCCTTTTTTGTCGTAATAAGATGTCTTGTTCTGTATGCTTTCCTTGGCATCAGTTACAGTTATTCTGATGCTTCCATCTTCGTCGGTTGCAGTAGTCAATACTGCTAGTTCGAGAGCATTGAGGGCTTTTCTTCCATCCCCTCCACTGTAGCTGGCAAGAAGTTCAATAGCATCATCGTCTATTGAAAGATTGAGTCCAGCTTCTTTGATCAGAACCTTATCCACTGCTCTTCGCAGTATAGCGATAACATCATCTTCATCCAACGCTTTGAGCTCAAAAATCATTGATCTTGATAGTAGAGCGCTGTTGACTTCAAAGTATGGGTTTTCTGTTGTAGCTCCGATTAAAATGATGGTGCCGTTTTCAACATATGGCAAAAGAGCATCCTGTTGTGTTTTATTGAATCTGTGAATCTCATCAATAAAAACAATGGTCTGCCTCTTGTAAATAGAAATCTGATTGATTGCCTCTGCGGTTTTTTCTTTTATGTCCTTTATTCCCGCTGTTACTGCATTGAGGGTCTCGAAATTCTTCTGTGTTGCTTTAGCGATGATTCTTGCGAGGGTGGTCTTCCCTGTTCCGGGAGGACCATAGAGAATAATAGAGCTTAGCTTATCAGCAACAATAGCTCTCCTTAGCATCTTGCCCTCAGCAAGTATGTGGGCCTGTCCTACAAATTCAGACAGGTCCACCGGTCGCATCTTATCAGCCAACGGGCTGTTGTTCTTAATAAATTCATTGTAATTCATGTTGAAGAGATTGAGATTAGACATACCGCTCCATAAGTTTGGCTACTCTTTCGATCAGGACATTCTTTTCTTGTGATTCTGTAATAGCAGCATCCATAATATCTGCGATTTCTGCCATATCTTTTTCCTTAAATCCCATAGTAGTGATGGCAGGTGTACCGATACGGATTCCGCTGGTTACAAATGGGCTTGCCGGATCGTTTGGTATTGTGTTTTTATTGACTGTTACGTTTATCTCATCCAGTAGCTTTTCGGCAACTTTACCTGTTACATTTTTATTTCTCAAATCGATGAGCATCAGGTGATTATCTGTTCCGTCTGAAACCAATCTGAACCCTCTCAGCTTTAACTGATCAGCCAGCTCTGCTGCGTTTTTGATAATCTGTTTCTGGTATTCAACAAAGCTGTCCTCAAGTGCTTCTTTAAAGCTGACAGCTTTTGCCGCTATGACATGCATAAGCGGTCCACCCTGGATGCCCGGGAATATAGCCTTGTCAATTGCCTTGGCATATTTTTCCTTGCACAGGATAGCGCCACCCCTTGGGCCTCTTAGTGTCTTGTGTGTTGTTGTGGTTACAAAATCAGCGTATGGTACCGGGCTAGGATGAAGGCCTGCCGCAACAAGTCCGGCAATATGAGCCATATCCACCATCAGATAAGCGCCGACTTCATCTGCGATTTCTCTGAATTTTGAAAAATCTATGATTCTGGCATATGCGCTGGCACCTGCAACAATCATTTTGGGCTTTTCTTTCAAGGCTATTTTTCTGACCTCTTCATAGTCAAGAACCTCTGTTTCAGGATCAACTCCATATGGGACTATCTCAAAATATTTACCTGAGATATTGACAGGACTCCCGTGTGTCAGATGTCCGCCCTCAGTCAGCTTCATACCCATGATTTTGTCGCCAGGTTCTAGGACTGCGAAATAGACACCAATATTGGCATTCGCACCTGAATGGGGCTGCACATTGGCATGCTCGGCATTGAAAAGCTTCTTCAATCTGTCGATTGCAAGTGTTTCTGCCTGGTCTACAAATTCACATCCACCGTAGTATCTTTTACCCGGGTATCCCTCTGCATACTTGTTGGTCAACTGGCTTCCCATAGCTTCCAATACCGCTATGGAAACAACATTCTCAGAAGCGATTAGCTCCAGATTTCTGTGCTGTCTTCCGATTTCACGTTGGATAGCGTCGTAAATTTCAACATCAGCTTTCTTTAGGTTTTCAAACATGTCATATCTCCTCATTATTTATTGTATTTTAGTATAATCTCCAACAACTCATCCAGTGCGTCCTCGGAGTCAATATTGTTCATTTTTTCGATAATGCAGTTCTTGGCATAGTTTTCGATGATGACACCGCCTACTTTGTTGAGGGCGGATCGAACTGCAGATATCTGTATCAGAATATCGCCGCAGTATTCCCCTTTTTCTATCATCTTTTCAATGCCCTTAACCTGACCTTCAATGCGTTTCATTCGATTCAAAAGAGCTCTATCGGCATCCATCTCTATTCACCCCTATATGGAACAATGGATTCGATGATATCAGAGTCCTTGAATACAAATCTGTCCAGTTGCTTGAGAATATAGAAAGACAACACCAGAGACAGCAATCCCGAGACAGCTGATACAATATCCTTGTTTCCAAAATTTATATATCTATAGCTTAAGTAGGTTGCGGCAATCATGACCAGCAGCGGGATACCATAGGCAACTGATGAATAGGCCAACAGGTTCTTGTCCTTGGTCGTCAGTGTCAGCAATTGTCCCAGTTTGTAATCATTGTTTTTCACCTTTAATATATGACCCTTTTGTGTGCAGCTGCTGCCGCATGATGCACAGTTGTCACCACAGGCTGAAGCCCTTGCCACTTTAATATAAGCCAGATCATTTTCTATATTAACCACTTGTGCGATTTTTATCATTACAATTCACTACCTTTCAACTATACAGTTTACCACATGTGAGGCGAGAAGCAAACCTGCCGAGGCAGGAACAAAGGAATTGCTGCCAATTGTAGTTGTATTTACACTCTTAACCGGTAGCTCCTGTGAAAAAACTACCTGATGCTTTTCTATGCCGATCCTTTTCAGCTCTCTTCTCATTTTTTTTGCCATCGGGCAATTAAAGGTCTTGGAGATATCGGTTATGGAAAATGATTGAGGGTTTCTCCTATTGCCGGTTCCCATGCAGCTGATGATGGGAATATCCTGTTTTTTACAATAATCCACAAGCAACAATTTGGCATTGATGTCATCAATGGCGTCAATCACATAATCGTATTTTTCTCCATTAAACAGTTCATTAATATTATTTTCATCAATCTTTATGGCGTGTTTATTCACAACTAGGTCAGGATTGATTTTCATGAGTTCCCTGGCGATAACCTCCACCTTGAGTTGTTCCAGTACCTCAAGATTGGAATGGAGCTGTCTGTTGAGATTGGTCAGGTCGTAGGTATCGAAGTCCACCAAAGTCATTTGGCCAACGAAGCATCTGGCAACGGCCTCGGCGCTGTAGCTTCCTACACCACCCAAACCGGCAATCATCACCCTGCTGTTTCTCAGTTTTTCAATAGAGGCCTCACCATAAACCAATTCTAGTCTGTCCCATGGTCTCATCAGTCTACCTGCACATCCAGCTTGATTCCTAGTTCCTTCAATTGGTTTTCATCAACTATTGTTGGTGCACCCGAAAGAAGACAGGACGCGCTCTGAGTCTTTGGAAATGCGATGACGTCTCTTATATTTGTACTGCCTGTTAGTGTCATTATTAGCCTGTCCAGACCATATGCGATACCACCATGTGGCGGTACACCATATTTAAAGGAATTGAGCAAAAATCCGAATTTGGATTCAGCTTCATCTTCCGTGAGTCCCAAAGCCTTGAACATTCTTTGTTGGAGTCCTCTGTCAGTGATTCTGATGCTTCCACCACCTATTTCGTCACCGTTTATGACGATGTCGTAGGCCTTAGCCCTTACCGCATCCGGATTGGATTCCAGCTTGTCTAGGTCCTCATCAACTGGTGCGGTAAACGGATGGTGCTTGGCAACATAGCGCTTCGCTTCCTCATCATACTCGAATAATGGGAAGTCTGTGATCCAGACCAGTTCGTATTGATTCTCATCAATCTCATTCAGGTCAGCTGCAATTTTTTTCCTTAGAGCACCTAGTGCGTTATTCACTACATTGGTTGTATCTGCAACAATAAACAGCATGTCTCCGTCTTTCATTTCGAGCTGGGTGACAAGCTTGGTTTTCTCATTTTCGCCTAGAAACTTCGCTATAGGTGAGTTCAAATCCTCACCCTCTAGTTTGATCCATGCCAACCCTTTGGCATCATAGGATTTGACAAAGCTTTCAAGCTTTGATATTGCTTTTTTGGAGAATGATTCAGACTTGCCTGATACTAATATGCCTTTAACACTTCTGCCGTTTGTTGTATTCGATTTGAAGGCATTGAATTCCGAATCAGTGAAGATATCAGTCAGGTCGTTGAACTCATAGCCGAATCTCAGGTCAGGCTTATCGGATCCGTATCGATTCATGGCTTCATCATAGTCCATTCTCTTGATGGGTGTTTGGATGTCTATGTTTTTGATTTCCTTAAAAATTCTGGTGATCAGTCTTTCGTTGATGGCTATAATGTCCTCTGAATCCACAAAAGACATCTCGATGTCTAGCTGTGTAAACTCTGGCTGTCTATTGGCTCTTAGATCCTCGTCCCTGAAGCATTTTACGATCTGATAGTATCTGTCATACCCTGATACCATCAATAACTGCTTAAATATCTGGGGTGATTGAGGCAAGGCATAGAAGCTTCCCTTGTTGACCCTGCTTGGCACCAGATAGTCTCTTGCGCCTTCAGGTGTCGGTTTATTGAGGACTGGTGTCTCGATCTCTAAAAACTCGTTTTCATTCATAAAGTCCCTGATAACCTTGGCAGTTTTTGCTCTTACAATCAGGTTGTTCTGCATGAATGGTTTCCTCAAATCAAGGAATCTATTCTTGAGACGCATCGTTTCAGAGGCATCATCATTATCCCTTACATAGATAGGCGGTGTTTCAGACTGGCTAAGTATTTTAATCTCTTCCCCATAAATCTCTACGTCACCGGTAGGCATGCTGTCATTTTTTGATTCTCTCTCCCTGACTTTTCCGGTTATGGTGATGACATACTCGCTCTTGACTTCAGAGGCCTTGTCAAAGGCGCTTTTATCCAATTCCTCGTCAAACACTACCTGAACCAGGCCGGAAATATCTCTAAGATCAATGAAAACCAGGCTACCCAGATTTCTTTTCTTCTGGACCCATCCCATCACCGTTACCTTTTCATTTATGTTTTCTTTTCTAAGGGTGCCGCATTTGTTGGTTCTTCTTGTGGTTCCAAGCTTATCCATGTCTTCCTCCTATGTGCTCTATGGTTTGTTTTGTAATCAAATAATTTGATTTTAGCTTATTCTTATATGTCTGAAGGTTTCTATTGTTTGGAATCCTGTGGATACGGTTGTTTTCAAGATCTGCAATTTTAGTGACCGACCCGGCTCCAAAGCCAATGATTGTTTGTATCTCTTCAATTATGTTAATATTGTAAAGGCATTCATGTCCCGGATAGCTGTAGCCGCAATTATCTTCGTTATTGGCAATGTTTTTTTGCCGGTACAGATAATAGGCGTGCATGCCTGATTTGTCAAGCTCTTCTCTATAAAGTTGGTTAACCTTTTCGGACTCAATCGCCTGAATTAGGTTGACATAATTTTCTTTGTAATAGTCTGAACCCCTTTTAATTGACAGATTGTGGATGGTTATGTTCTCGGGTTTCAGTTCATGAATGTGGGCCAGATTGTTCTCTGCTGAATGGATATCTTCTCCCGGTAATCCACTGATCAGGTCCATATTGATGGTCTTAAAACCTACTTCCCTAGCCTCCTTGAAGGCTCTAATCACATCCTTGACTGTATGCTCCCGACCTATTTGTCTTAATGTAGCGTCATTCATGGACTGGGGATTGATGCTGATGCGATTGACTCCGTTGGCTTTCATTGTTTCTAGTTTAAGCGGTGTGATGGTGTCAGGCCTTCCAGCTTCTACGGTGTACTCCATGTCCTGTTTTAGATCATAGTGACTGCTGATTGCTTTGAAGAGCCGTCCTAACTGACGATCTGATAAAACTGTTGGTGTTCCACCACCAATATAGACGCTATTGATGTTAAGATTGTTCGTTTGTAATATATCAGCTTTAATAGCTAGTTCTTCGGTTAATATATTCAGATATTCGTCCAGCTCAGTCTCATTGTTGCAGATTTCAGAGATAAATGAACAATAGTGGCATCTCGATGGACAAAAGGGTATCCCGATATAGAGGCTGACACTTCCTGTATCCTTCTTTAGCAGGCTATTCTCAAAAGCACAGACTGACAGCAATCTTCCAATAGTATCCTGTTCCATCAGATAGGTCTGATTCAACACCTCTTTTATTTGCTGGTGATTATATCCACTTTCCAGAGTTGTCCTGACCAGCTTGACCGGACGAGTGCCTGACAGGATGCCATATTTTGATACTATATCGTAATGCTTGCTAAGCATCCTGTAGAGGCTGTGTCTGATTGCGATTTTAAGCCTGTCGTCTTCATTCTCATTGAAATATACCAGTGATTCAATGTTGACGTCAATATCTTCAGATTTAATACCCTCTTCAAATAAAGAAATACGGGTGTTCATGACAACCAAATGCAGCCCTTCCTGTAATATAACATTTTCTTCATCAAAAATAATCTGATTGCTTTTATCAAATATTCTGATTAGGTTATAGATTTCATTACGAGATATGGCTGCGTTTAGATATATTTTAATCATTTTTTAGCTCGTTGTTACCTTAAAAACGGGTTGTACTGTCTTTCATACCCAATAGTTGATTCTGAGTTGTGACCCGGATAGACCTTTGTCTCGTCAGGCAACTGCATCAGCTTTGTCTTAATAGAATTGATCAACTGGTCGTAGTTGCCTCCAGGTAGATCTGTTCTTCCGATACTGCCATGAAACAGCGTATCGCCTGTAAAAACTACATCTTCACATTTGATGCTGATTCCTCCCTGGGTATGACCCGGGGTGTGGATAATCTCATATTTAAGGTCTCCTACAGTGATAACATCACCCTCGCTGACAAATTTTTCAGGAGAAAACTCGATGCTTCTTCCAAACATCATTTTGGTAAAATTGGTTCTGGTTGCGCCTACCATTTCCCCGTCCGATTGATGCATATAGACTGGAATGCTGTAATGCTCTTTAAGCTCTAAAACAGCGCCTATGTGATCTCCATGTCCATGGGTCAACAAAACGGCGATTGGCTTTAGCTTCAGCTCTTCTATCTTCGATTTAATGGGTCCTGGGCTTGAGCCTGGATCTATAATCAACACTTCTTTTGTATCTGAGCTACCTGTCAGATAACAATTCACCATGTAGCTTCCTACTACAATATTTTCTAAAATCATCATATTCAAACTCCTTAAAATATTTTTGTGCTGTCTAGTAATATAGTGACGGGTCCATCATTGACTAGGCTGACTTCCATATAGGCCGCAAACCTGCCTGATTCAACTCTGATCCCGCTATTTTTTAACTGTTGGATATATTGGTTATATAGTGCTTCGGCTTTCTGAGGGTTTCCAGCCTTTGAAAAGCTTGGCCTTCGTCCTTTTCGGGCATCTCCGTGCAATGTGAACTGTGAGATTACAAGCACTTCACCCTCTATATCAAGTACGCTGAGATTCATCTTCTCATTTTCATCCTCAAATATTCTCAGATTAAGGGTCTTGTCTACCATATAATTGATATCTGTTTCGGTATCCTCTTCTGCCACACCTAATAAAATTAAAAGTCCCTTATTGATTTGACCAAGACTGATGTTGTCAACCAACACCTCGGCCTTGCTGACTCTTTGAACTACTGCTCTCATTTTGTCACCCTCTATTTCTTGTATCTGTAAACATCCAGTATGCCGTCTATTTTCTTGAAACGTTTAATAAGCTCTGCAAGATCCTTGGATTCCTTGATCTCAAAAGTCATGTTCATTATGGCTATCTTATCCTTGTTAACTCTCAGATTAAGATTGATTGCGTTGACTTTGAGTGCCGTGTAGACATTAGTGATGTCCTGCAAGAGACCTGGTCTGTCGACAGATTCTATCTGAATCTCAGCTGTATAGGTCATCTTGTTTCCCGTGTCCCACTCAACTTCTATGAAACGGCCATCTTTCTCAGCGGCCACAATGTTGGTACAGTCTGCTCTATGGATGGAAACGCCTCTACCTCGGGTTATATATCCCACAATTTCATCTCCTGGAACCGGCGAGCAGCATTTGGAGAATCTGATCTTTATATTATCAACATCCTGTATGATGACACCTGATGTCGGTGTGGGTTTAGGTTTTACCGGTGCCTGCACTTCTGTTGTCTTGAATCGCTCCTCATACTGATCCTTATGCAATACCTTATATTTAGCGATGAGCTTTGTCACAACCTGAAGCTCTGTCATAGTGCCATGGCCGACAGATGCAAACAAATTTTCAGTGGTTTTGAAGTTCATCTTCTTGACAATTTCCTGTATCCAATCATCCTTGAAGAGCTCAGTGAGCTTGAAGCCTTGTCTCTTGATTTCTCTCTCGATGGCTTCCTTACCCTTATCTATATTAGTGTCTTTTTCCTTATCCTTAAAGAACTTCCTGATTTTACTCTTTGCCTGACTGCTCTTGACTATCTTCAGCCAGTCTCTGCTTGGACCATTGCTGTTTGAGGATGTTATTATCTCAATCTGATTGCCGTTTTTCAGCTTGTAGTCCAGGGGGACAATCCTTCCATTAATCTTAGCGCCAATACATCTATTACCCACACCTGAGTGGACGCGATAGGCAAAATCAATTGGCGTTGAGCCTGCAGGCAGGTTGATGACATCCCCTTTGGGGGTGAATACAAATACCTCGTCTGTGTACAAATCTATCTTCAATGATTCCATAAACTCTTTGGGATCGTTGGTTTCCTGCTGCCAGTCCAACATATGTCGCAGCCAGTTGAGTTTTTCATCGAACTCGCTATCCTTTACACCCTCTTTATATTTCCAGTGGGCTGCGATACCAAGCTCTGCTGTTTTGTGCATCTCAAAGGTCCTGATCTGTATCTCGAATGGCTCCCCATTAAAACTGATGACCGTGGTATGAAGGGATTGATACATATTGGGTTTTGGCATGGCGATATAGTCCTTGAATCTGCCGGGCATAGGCTTCCAGAGCGTATGCACTGTTCCAAGCACACCATAGCAATCCCTGACTGAATTGACCAGTATCCTGATGGCTGTCACATCATAAATCTCTTCAAATGTCTTGTTCTTATGATACATCTTCTTGTAGATGCTATAGATGCCTTTGGGTCTTCCGCTGATTTCGAAATCGATCTCAGCCTCACGCAATTTCTCCTCAAGGGTGTTGATGATTCCCTGAATGTATTCTTCACGTTCTTTTCTTTTTTGCTTAACCTTTTCAGTAATATCTGTAAATGCTTCCGGATCGATGTACTTAAGTGACAAATCCTCCAGCTCCCATTTGATAGAAGCCATACCAAGACGATTCGCAATCGGAGCGTATATCTCCAGTGTCTCTATTGCCTTTTCCTTTTGCTTCTCAGGTGTCATGTACTGAAGGGTTCTTATATTGTGCAACCGGTCAGCCAGTTTGATGATGATGACTCGGATGTCCTTTGACATGGCAATGACCATCTTTCTGAGGCTTTCTGCCTGTCTTTCCTCTTTTGACTTGTACTTGACTTTACTCAATTTTGTTACGCCATCTACTAGATTGGCGATCTCTTCATTGAATTCTTTTTTGATGTCGTCATAGGTTGCGTTGGTATCTTCTACCACATCGTGGAGCAGTCCGGCGGCTATTGTGTCAACATCCATATTCAGTTCAGCCAATATGAGTGCAACATTAAAAGGGTGAGTAAAATAAGCCTCTCCCGAGAATCTTAAGATTATATCACCATGAAAATCCTTTGCATAATCATATGCTTTTTTTATGACGGATACATCAGCCATGGGATTATAGGCTAAAATATCATTTATCAGTCTGTCTAGCATCTTCTCACCACCGGTATGATTAAAGGCTGGAAAATCCAACCTTTAATAAGTCACAATTGATTTGACATTGTATTGTGTCAGTTTTTCTCTACCATTAAGGTCAGTCAGCTCAATGAAAAATCCAAGGCCGACCACTATGCCACCTAGTTTTTCAATCAGCTTGGCTGTAGCGCTAACAGTGCCTCCTGTTGCCAACAGGTCATCTATGACGATAACCCTCATGCCTTCTTCTATAGCGTCCTTATGTATTTCAAGGGCATCCTTGCCATATTCCAGAGAGTATTCATGCTTGACTGTTTCCGCTGGCAATTTGCCTGGTTTTCTGACCGGAACAAAGCCTGCACCCATGTTGAATGCGACCGGTGTTCCGAAAATAAAGCCTCTGGATTCTGGTCCGACAACTATATCAACCTCGAGGTCGGAGAACATATCAGTCATACGCGTGATGACTTCTTTCAAACTAAGCGGATCCTTCAATACGGTTGTAATGTCCTTAAAACTGATTCCCTCTTCCGGGAAATCCTCTATCACTCTGATCTTATCTTTTAAATCCATCTGATCCTCCTCAGGACAAGTATTTGATATATAAATATTCATTCTTCAGCTTGAAGTTGATTCTATCCTTCTTGTATAGCTTCACCAATGTAAAGAGAAGCATCTCCTCATTAATGTTTATATTATATATTCTGTTGATATAGTTAACAAGTTTTATCATCTCAAATTTAAAAATTTTGCTGTGGTTTTTGCCCAATTCAGTCAGTATTTTCTCTTCAATTTCTTGAGACGGCAACCATTTGCCGATGGCACATTCCACTTTTTCCCTTGTGCTGTCATTTAGTTCTTCTATGCTTGACGCATTTCTGATTGAAATGATATCCTCCTGAAATATAAGCCTTTCACAATCTGACTTTTTTGTTTCAACCGGGCTATCCAAAAATAAAGGCTTGTTGGCTATCTCATACATTAGCTTCAATTTAAGATCGGTAAAATATTCGCCTGCAAAATCAATAATGTTGAACTGCACGCTTGAATAGCCGTTATAGTTATTTACATCAAACTCACCGACCAGAGGGTTGAGACGGTTAAACTCCTTCTTCTCCAGTTCTGTGATGTTGAACCGCAAAATCGTGAAGATTGAATCTCCCAGCTTTACCCCGGCTTTTAGATGGTTCTCATCGTTTCCAAGGTATCGTTGATGCTGCAGCTCATATTGATTGATCATAAATACCGGCTTTTCATTTCTCAGACCGTAGGGTTCAAATATACTGTTCATATAATCTATCGATGCGATATCTATCCTGTCTTCCTTTGAGACTATGGCATCAATTTCTATCACTTTAACCATTTCCCCATCTGTCATTAGTTCATTGGTATATTTTGTCACATTGTCTATAAAATCGTTAAAATTGTCCTCGTGTATGGTGAGGCCTACTGCCTGTTGATGTCCTCCAGACTTGACTGTCAGGTGATCAAATATTTTGATGGCCTTGTAGATGTCAAATCCTGGAATGCTTCTGCCTGATCCTTTATAATAATCGCCATTTTTGGAAAACATAATGGATGGTTTGTGGTATTTTTCGGTCAGTTTTGAACTGACTATACCGATAACTCCTTCATGCCATTCATTGCCATAAGTAATCAATATCTTATTGTCTAATTGAGAAACCACATTGCTGTCGGCTTCATCAAAAATATGCTTTTCGATTTCTTTTCTAAGTATGTTCAAGTCATTAAGTGTCTGCGCATAATGATGAGACTCGATCTTATCTGTCGAGATCAACATCTTGAGGGCGATTTCGGCTTTATCTACCCTGCCAGCCGCATTGATCTTGGGACCTACCAGATAGCTGAGTGTGTCTGTTTTCACAGTCCCTTTAGTCACATTAGTCAGGCTTAAAAGCTGCTCAAGCCCAGGTAGCGGATTAGTGTTGATTATGTCTACTCCGTTCTTTACTATTATCCTGTTCTCATGAGTGATCGGTACTATATCAGAGACAGTTCCTATGGCAGCAAGCTGTAGATACGGATCTAGAGAGACATTGAGGTCGCAATGAGCAATAAGTGCCCGCACAAAATTAAAAGCAAGCCCAGCACCGCAAAGATTCTGATAATATGTTTGCATCTCAGAAATCTGGGGATCAACAATAACATCGGCTGGTGGCAATCTGTCGGGACACTGATGGTGATCGATGATAATGACTTTTATTCCGTTTTCAACAACTCTATTTATTTCATCATAATTAGAGATTCCACAATCAAGTGTGATGAGCAGTTTGACATTCTTTTCTACGAGGACGTCTACGATGGCGTCATTCAAGCCATAGCCATCAACCTCCCTGTCAGGTAGATGGTATTCGAAGTCAGCATTAATCTCTTTTAAAATAAGAACAAGCTGAGCAGTGGAGGTTACACCGTCAGCATCATAATCACCGTATATAAAAACCTTTTCATTATTCATGATGCTGTCATCCAAAAGTCTAACAGCATCACCTATACCTGGAATCAGCAGTGGATTCCTAAGCCTTTCTATATTGGTGTTCAGGTATTCTTCAACTTGTTCTTCAGTTGTCAAACCCCTGTTCTGCAGCAGCTTGGCAACTATTGTCGGTATGTCGAAACGCTCTTGAAAACGTTTGGTTATTCTCTCATCTTGTTGTCTGATGATATATCTTTTTTTCAATAATCCGACTCCGGTACTTCCTCAACATCTTTTTGAGCTTCTTCAAATTCTTCAGCTTCTAACTTATGTTCAACAGGGACTATTTTGACCTGGCTTTTTAGCTCTCTCAATTGATTCTCTGTAGTATCCAGCTCTCTTTTGAGGTCTGAGTTGATTTTCTGAAGCTCTTCATTCTCAGCTGTTGTGCTTGCAAGCTTAGTAGTTGTTGTGTTCATGTCGGTTTCATATGCCTTGAGTTTTTTGCTGAGAGCTTTATTTTCTCTTATTTTCTTAACCTTGCCAAATGTGCTTAAAACGCCTGTCACTAAAGCTCCCAACCCTACTGAAGCCAATATGACTAGCGCTTGAGACATCTCTCTCTTCATAAAAAACAAATCTATCGATACAGTCTCTCCATTTTGTATTGCAAATATCGCTATGAAAATGGACACAATTAGCAATAATATAAAATTAAGTTGCATAACATACCTCCTGCCTTTTTCTTTATTATACTACAAATAGCGGTTCATTGATATAATAAATTATTTTGAGGCTTTGTTGGGATTGTAGTAGTTTGTGTCACTTTTTCTGGTTTTCAAAAGATACCAGATAGGGCTGGCAATAAAGATTGATGAATATGTACCTGCAAGGATTCCCAGTATCAACGGCAATGCAAATTCTCTAATCGCCTCAACACCAAAGATGTACAATGCTGTAATTGCAAACAAAGTAGTCGCTGATGTATTGATGGATCTGACGATAGTCTGGGATATGCTTACATCTATAATTTCTTCATACTTTGACTTTCTCATCAACTTGATGTTTTCTCTGATTCTATCAAATACGACAATGGTATCATTGATCGAGTAACCGACTATTGTCAGCATGGCTGCAATAAATGAGCTGTTTATAGGTATTTGAAGCAACGAGTAAACCGATACGCCGATAAGAACATCATGCATCAAGGCTGCGACAGCCGCTATGCCAAACAGTAACTCAAATCTTAGTGTTATATAAACCAATATCCCTATAGAGGCAATTATGACTGATAAAACGGCTTTACTCTGTATCTCTCTTCCGATTGAAGGCTCAAACTTCTGTTGATAGATGAAATCTTCGTCAGAAAGGTCGTATTTTTCCTTGAATGTTGAGAAAACCTCGTATCTTTCATTATTAGTCAGGTCTCTTGTCGTTCTTATGATGACCTGGGTTCTGTCTTCGCCTGCATGTACGATGCTGGCTGCGGTGTCAAAGCTATCGGTAAGTTCTCTGATTTCACTGACTTCCACGTTGCGTCCCAATTCTATTTGAAGAAGTGTTCCACCGGAAAAATCAATGCCTACATTTAACCCTCTAATGGGTATCATCACCAATCCGATCAGGATGATAACAAGAGATATTATAAAATAGATTTTTCGTTTGCTGATTACTTTGAAATTCATTTGGTCACCCCCGTCACGCCATACATTTTAGGATCCTTGGAAATCTCCATCTTGACAGCAATCTTAAGCAATAGTCTGGTAATGACAATCGCTGTGAACAGCGAAGTGAATAAACCAATTAATAGTGTAACCGCAAATCCTTTGATGGTTCCTGTACCAAAGTAGAATAAAACCGCTCCGGCAATAAGCGTAGTCACATTGGCGTCTACAATAGTCGTCATGCCTTTCTTGAATCCTGCATCTACTGCTGTTCTGATGGTCTTTCCTACTCGCAACTCTTCTTTGATCCTCTCGAATATGACGACATTTGAGTCAACGGCCATACCAATTGATAGAATCAAACCGGCTATACCGGGCAGCGTCAGATTCGCTTTAAGTTGAATGACTATCCCTAGCACTATCAAAATATAAATAGTGAGGGCTATGTCTGCCACCAAGCCTGGTATTTTATAGAATAGAATCATAAACACAAATATAGCAGCTAAACCAATGATTCCTGCAAAAATACTTCTTTCCAATGACTCAAGTCCCAATGTAGGACCAATAGCTGATACCTCTACCTCTTTCATCTCGACAGGCAAAGCACCTGCTTTTATGAGGTTGGCTAAGTTACTAGCTGACTCAATGGTGAATCCACCGGAAATGAAGCTTTTCCCGTCTCTGATTTCAGCTGATACGATAGGTGCTGAAATGACATCTCCATCCAATACAATCTCTATTATCCTATCAACGTCGACTGGTTCATTAAGTAACCTACCGGTTGCCTCTGCAAAAGCAGCCGCTCCTTCACTGTCAAATTCCAGTGACACGCCGATTTCATTTCTTTCATTATAGGTCACTTGAGAGTCCTGTACATTTTGCCCAGTCAGAATAATGTTGCCATCTTTCAGTTCCCTGAATTGGAGCAATGCTGTCTTCCCAATCAATTCGATCGCATCCTGTGGATTTGTTAATCCAGCCAGTTCAATCCTGATTCTGTCTCCATTCTCTATTGTTATGTTGGGCTCTGCAACGCCAAGTCCATCAACCCTTTGCTCTATGATGGCTTTTGCTTGGGCTATCTTTTCGTCAAGCTCTGCTCCTGAAAGATCGGTAACAGCCTCAAGGACTACGTAGACGCCTCCTGAAAGATCAAGACCAAGCTTTATTTCATCTCTATAAGGACTGATTACATATCTATCCAAGTCAAGTCCAAAAGCAGCCAAGTAAGCTGACGTTATGACCAACAGGACTATGATCGCAAATATGATTCTGTTTCTATTCTTCATGCTATCCTCCTATTTTTACTCTAGAAAAAATTATACCTTTATCATGTGATTAAATCAATAATATTGTGCAACTAAATCAAAATATCGTATGGCAGTTGTCTTGATATCCGCAAGCTCTTCATCTGTCACTTGTCTGACTATGCGATAAGGGTTTCCTATTACCATGGAATTATCAGGTATCACCTTGCCTGGAGGGATCAGTGCGCCTGCGGATATGATGCAGTTATCGCCAACGACGCAGCCGTCAAGCAATATGGCTCCGATGCCTATCATGCAATTGTTTCCCACGGTGCAGCCATGCAGGTTTACATTATGGCCTACAAGCACATAATCCCCTACTGTTGTTGGATAGCCTATAGCCGTATGCACAACACTGCAATCCTGAATATTGGAGTATTCACCAATCACTATTTTGTCACGGTCTCCTCTGACAACAGCACTGAACCAGACACTGGATTTTCTTTTCATCTCAACACTGCCTGTTACAACAGCGGTTTCCATTATTTTTGTCTCTTCGT
>JAHRFV010000118.1 GCA_019084435.1 Dethiosulfatibacter sp. | reverse complement strand
ACTAATCTTTTTAGTGATAAGGAATATTATAAAAGGATTTTTAAGAGAAAGGAGGAAAAGTGATGGCAAGTGGATTTGGGCCTCGTATTGTATGGGATTCGGGATGGAAAGTTCCAGGACTTGAATTTTTAGGAACCTTTCAAATAACGGAGACAGTTACAGTAACATGGCTCATAATGATCGGGTTAATTATCTTTTCAATTTTATCAACCAAAAGACTCGAAAAAGTACCAAAAAGACTGCAGCTTGTTCTAGAGATATTGGTTGGTGCAATCAATAACCTGACAGCTCAAACTATGGGTGAGGACAAGAAGAATTTTGCACCATATATGGGAACCTTACTGATATTTCTGGCAATTGCCAATCTGTCAGGACTTATTGGTCTCAGACCTCCTACTGCAGATGTGAACACAACTATCGGATTGGCTTTGATGACCTTTACCATGATTCACATTAATGGTGTTAGGAAAAAAGGAATCGGAAAATATCTGAAGGGATTCACAGAACCATTAATTCCGTTGTTACCTCTCAATATAATTGGTGAGTTGGCAACACCAATATCTTTAGGCTTTCGTTTGTTCGGAAATATAATTGGTGGACTGATCATCATGAATCTGATTTACAGCGCTTTGGCTGGGCTTAGTTCGTTAGTATTCGGACCTAACATGCTACCAATTTTTCAAGCAGGATTACCTGCAGTTCTGCATGTATACTTTGATTTATTTGCAGGCGTGCTTCAATCATTTATTTTTACAATGTTGACTATGGTTTATGTAGCAATGGCTATGGATTAGCATCAATCGTTTGAGTTTAAGTATAAAAAAACCAACTAACTTATTTGGATTTAAGGAGGATTTAATCATGGAACAAATTACAGGAAGAGCTTTAATACTAGCATGCTCAGCTATAGGAGCAGGATTGGCAATGATCGCAGGTATAGGACCTGGAATCGGACAAGGTTATGCAGCTGGAAAAGGTGCTGAAGGTGTCGGAAGACAACCCGAAGCTCAAGGGGATATAATTAGAACAATGCTTTTAGGAGCAGCCGTTGCTGAGACAACAGGTATTTATGGACTGATCATAGCATTGGTATTGCTGTTTGCAAACCCTTTAATAGGATTGCTTTAATTACTATTGAATAATGAAGTCTTAGACTTCAAATCAAATTAGGAAAGGAGGCAGTTAGATGTTAAAGGCACCATTAGTAGGTTTTAATTGGACTATTGTTTTCCAAATAGTCAATACTTTTATATTGTTCTATTTTTTACGGAAGTTTTTGTTCACACCTGTAACAGGAATGATGGAGAGCAGAGAGAAAGGCATAGTAGATTCGTTGCAGGATGCGGAAAGATTGACTGAAGAAGCGGAAAATTACAAGCAGAAATATTATAACATGCTACAATCTGCCCAAGATGAAGGCAAGGAAATAATTGAAAAGGCTAGAAAAAATGCTGATGAGAAATCTGAAAAGATAATAAAAGAAGCTAAAGAAGAAACCACTAAGCTTAAACAGAAGGCAGAGGATGATATTCTTCAGGAGAGAAAGAAAGCTGTCAACGAGATTAAGAATGACATATCTACTTTAGCTATCCTTGCAGCGTCTAAAATTCTTGAGAATGAAGTAGATGAGGCAAGAAGCAAGACGCTTGTCAGCAAATTCATAGAACAGGTAGGGGATGAACAATGGCAGAATTAGTGGCTAAGGTTTATTCTCAGGCTTTGTTTGAGGTTGGACTGGAAAAAAATTCTCTTGAATTGTATCTGGAAGAGTTGAAGGCTGTAACAGCTGCGTGCAGCGAATATCCGGATTTTTATGAGATATTGAAATCTCCTAAAATAAAAACCGATGAAAAAAAGAGAGTTGTCCATGAAGTTTTTGTCAAAAATCAGATTTAAGAAATCACTAACTTCATTAGGATTATATTGGACAAAAGAAGGATAAATGATTTATT
>JAHRFV010000267.1 GCA_019084435.1 Dethiosulfatibacter sp. | reverse complement strand
TTTGCCTGAATGGAAAGTGCATGAACTAGCAAACTGTCGCAAAGGAATATGGCGGTCATCTAAAATATTAAATAGTGTACTTACAAACAAAGAAATAGCCAGTCTAGGATTCTTATCCATGACTGACTACTATCTGAAAATTTGTGAAAACTAGAGAAGCGCCGTATACGGAACCGTACGTACGGTGCTGTGGGAGGTCGGTAGATAAAATAATTATCTACCTCCTACCCGATTCATGTATGATGCTATCGACATAATTCTCCTACTTTTTTCCCTAAATCCATACAAGATTTGATGACTTCTTCGTTGGGATTCCAAAGTGATTTGATTGTTTCATCTAATACCTCGAAACCACATTTCTCCAATTCTTCCTTGATAAGACCAGGTGATTCTCCGCTCCACCCATAGGTACCAAATGCTGCAGCTTTTTTATTTTTGAATTGAAGGCCTTTGATGACCTCAAGAATGCCAGCCATCCCAGAAAGTATGCCTTTATTGATGGTTGGGGAACCGGCTAAAACAAATTTTGACTTGAATACTTCTGATATGACATCATTCATATCAGATCGGCCAACATTATATTGCTTAATCATCACATCATCATTGACAGATTTTATACCTTTGGCAATAGCCTGAGCCATCTTGCCAGTGCCGTCCCACATAGTATCATATATGATTGTTACTTGGTTTTCCTGATAACTATCTGCCCATTTTAGATACTGTTCAACAATTTGGACAGGATTATCTCTCCAGATGACACCATGGGAAGGGCAAATCATTTTCAAAGGGAGATTGAAGCCTAGAATTTCCTTAATCTTTCTAGTTACTTGAGCACTGAATGGTGTCAGAATATTGGCGTAGTATTTTAAAGCCTCCTGATAAAGTTCAGACTGGTCTACCTTGTCGTTATACATGGCCTCACTGGCGTAATGCTGGCCAAAACCATCGTTGCTGAAAAGAATAGCATCCTTCGAATAATAGGTAAACATGGTATCAGGCCAATGGAGCATAGGTGCTTCAACAAAGGTTAAGGTCCCCTCGCCGAGATCCAAAGTATCGCCTGTCTTGACAATATTAAAGTTCCAATCAGTGAAGTATTGGCCCTTTAATGACTCAACGCCTTTTTTTGAACAGTATATCGGCGTGTCAGGTATTTCCATCATCAAGTCCAGTAGGGCACCACTGTGATCCACTTCTCCATGATTGATCACTATATAATCAATGGTTTTCAAATCAATATCTTTTTTTAGATCTGAGACGAACTCTTTTGAAAAAGGTAACCATACTGTATCAATCAAAACAGTCTTTTTATCCCTAATCAGATAGGAATTATATGAAGAGCCCCGATTGGCAGTGTATTCTTCGCCGTGGAATTTTCTTAACTCCCAATCTATTTTACCAACCCATGATACATTTTCAGTTATTTTAAACATACTTGTAGTCTCCTTTATCAATATTTAGTAATTTGAATATCCTTATTATACATCAAAATTATTGTATTCTCAAACAAAATAGATACTGTCTGATTGGCATTGACGGTCTTTTGTTTATATTATAAAATGCTTAAAGGATGATCGCACCTTTAAATGAAACATTGACAGAACGTCACAGGAGGATCACGATTTGAAAAAAACCATTGCCAGTATAATTATTGCAGGACTTATCATCATACTACGGCCTTTTGATATGTCTGTTGACCAAAGTGTTATTTTAGCGGCGTTATTACTTACCATTGTATTTTGGACCACGAATGTTATTGACAAAACTTATGCATCACTTTTTTTATTGACTGTTTTTGTACTGTTTGGGAGAACTCCTGTAAAACAAATTTTTTCTTTTCCTCTTTCAGAAAACTTCGTGATGATAGTCTTTTCATTTATTTTTTCTCAAGGGATAGCGAATAGCAAGCTGGCAGATAAGCTTATTCAACCAATTTTATTTAGATATTCAAACTCGCTATTTAAGTTTTTCATCAGTTTATTTGTTATACAGATTATGATGATTTTTATTATTCCTCAACCATTTTCCAGGGTAATCATTATTGCAATGATATTTATTGCTTATTTTGATAAGATTAGTCTTGATGGTGAGATAAGGGAAATAATGATTTTTTGGATTTATGCTTCGTCTGCCTTCATCAATATGATAATGATTAGAGGAGATATAATATTAAACAATGCATTGATAACAATCGCCAATCACCCGATAACAGATCTGACATGGATACAATATATGATGGTTCCTTCATTGGTGATGTATGTTATTTTAGCTATTGGGTTTAATGTTAGATTTAGAAGTGCTCTCAAAGATTTTGGAGTGAATTATCCAGTAAATGCGTTTGGTAGAGGTGTATTAAGCAACAAAGAGAGAAAGTATCTTTTTATCATTGGTTTGACTGTGTTGTTATGGGCCTCAGAAAGTGTTCATGGCATAAAAGGAACAGTTATTGTTGTACTTGGATCTTTAGCTATGTTTGCAATTGGGTTGCTTAAGTTCAAGGATTTGAAGTCAATCAACATTCATCTTCTTATTTTCTTGACGGCAGCTTTTTCTATTGGAGGCGTTTTAAAAGGCAGTGGCGTTTCGGACGTTGTTTTTCTTAAATTCATACCATTGTTTCCTGACGACTTCTCCTTTAACTATATTATGATTATTATGATTACTGCTGCCTCACTTCATATGATTTTGGGGAGTGCTGTAACAACTATGTCTGTTGTAGTTCCAGGGCTGCTGATCATCGCTTCAGGACTAGCTAGTATAGAAATACTGATATTTATCATGTATGTAATGATTTGCTCCCATTTTGTATTGCCTTTTCATAATGTTATTTTGATGATAGGTAATGGGAATAGGCATTTTACAGCAGAAACAATGCTGCGTTTTGCGCCATTGCTTACCGGGATTGTGGGTTTTAGTATTTTCGCTGTTTATCTAAATTGGTGGAGGGTTACTTAGCGTAAAGTTATTGTAGGAAAAAAATATAAAAAGAAAGTCTCTTTCATGTTATGATAAGTTTGGCAACAAAATCTAACAGAAGGAGCTTTCTTTTTATGTACAATAGTATACTACACTTTAATGAATTTGGGGTAAA
>JAHRFV010000083.1 GCA_019084435.1 Dethiosulfatibacter sp. | reverse complement strand
GCCTTGAATTTCATCAGATCAGAAATAATTGCATTTGCACTATTATACCTCAACGTCTGTTTCTTATTGGTGCATTTTAATACTATTTCATCTAAAAAATCAGGGATTTCTTTGTTTATACTGGTCGGTTTCGGTATCTGTTCATTTACATGTTTCAATGCTATGGTTATCGCTGAATCTCCTTTGAATGGAACCTCTCCAGTCAACATTTCGAACAAGACGATGCCTAATGAATAGATATCAGATTTTTCATCTATGTATCCGCCTCTTGCCTGCTCTGGTGAGAAATAATTGACTGAACCCAGCGTATTGTCACTATTGGTCATAGTTTTGTTGGATACAGCTCTAGCGATTCCAAAATCAGCAACCTTTACCTGATTATTCTTGTCAATTAGAATATTGTGTGGCTTTATGTCTCTGTGGATGATGCCATTGGAATGAGCATGATCCAATGCCTCACAAATCTGTATGCAAATATCAACGGCTGTGTCAATTGACAAGCCTTTGTTTTGCTGAATCAGTTCATGGAGAGTAATGCCCTCAAGATATTCCATAACAATGTAATAAATACCCTCATCAACACCGGTGTCATAGACATTTACAATATTCTTGTGGTTAAGTCTAGCGGCTGACATGGACTCTTGCTTAAACTTATTGATGAAGTCCGGGTCACTTACAAACTCTTGTTTAAGTACTTTTACAGCTACAAATCGATTTAGGACGTTGCATTTTGCCCTATAGACTTGTGCCATACCACCACTCCCAACCTCTTCAATTATTTCATATCTTCCGTTTAAAATTTCTTTCATATAACACCTCTACCTAGTTGTTGATCAGAATGACTGATATGTTGTCTGTTCCGCCTCTTCTTTTAGCTTCATCAATCAATTCTTCCACTGCCTTTTCTTTAAATTTATTAATTAAAAACAAAATCTCGCTTTCCGGCAAGTGATTTGTCAATCCATCAGTACACAACAAAATGTAATCTACTTGAGTCATATCCTCCTGATAATAATCAGGAATCACTTTTTCACAGGTTCCTAAAGCTTTGGTCAATACATGCCTTTGAGGATGTGTGTCGACTTCCTCCAAAGAAATTTGTCCGTTTTTGTACATCTCATGGACCAGAGAATGATCCTCTGTGACTTGTTTAAGAGAACCGGAGGCAATCACATAAGCCCTGCTATCCCCAATGTTGCCAAAGTAGGCTTCAGCATTAGCTTTGTTGATTAGAACAACAGTCATGGTAGTCCCCATTCCTTCAAACTCTTCAGCTTTTATCCCTTCCCGGTAAACACATAAGCAGCTGTTTAGAAAAATATTATTGACAAACTCCATTGGTGAATTTTTCAGAATATCTAAAGATTCAATAAAATACTTGGCTGCTGATTCCAAGGCCAATCTGCTTGCAACTTCTCCTGATTTGTGGCCACCCATGCCATCTGCAACTGCAGCCAGTATGAAATCTTCATGCTCTAGATAAATAACACTGTCTTCGTTCTTCTCTCTGAAATTACCGATATCGGTTTTATAGATCCCTTTCATAGACACACCCCTGTTATTTTATATAATTATTCCTCAATTGTCCGCAAGCGGCATTTATATCCCTACCCAATTCTCGTCTTATAGTAGTATTAATTTTATTCTTAACCAGATTTTTATAAAAGGCTCTTATCCGAATATCAGATGGTGCTTTTCCTTCAAATTCACTGATAGGGTTCAGAGGAATAAGATTAACATGGCAATTTGAATTTTTCAAAAGATTTTTCAAGCTCATGGCATCATCATCTGTGTCATTGAATCCATCGATCAATATATATTCATACGTAACTCTTCTACCGGATTTTTGTGTGTAGTGATCACATGCCTCAATCAAATCCTTAAGCGGATATTTTTTTGATGCTGGTATCAGTTGATTTCTTTTCTCTTGTGTGGCCGCATGCAATGATATAGCAAGGTTAAATCCTAGATTGTCTTCTGCAGATAAGTAAATCTTATCGACAATTCCGCAGGTTGAAACAGTTATTTTTCTTTTGCTAATATTCAAACCGTTTTCATCTGTAATGATGCTGATAAACTTCTTTAGATTGTTGTAATTATCCAATGGCTCACCTGAACCCATGACGACAACACTATCAATTCTTGTATGCAAATCTTTTTGTATCATAGAAACTTGTTCCAGCATCTCTGAAGCTCTAAGGTTTCTTGCCTTCCCACCAATTGTTGAGGCGCAAAAAACACAGCCCATATTACAACCGGCTTGGGAGGAAATACAGACGCTATCTCCAAAATCATATCTAAGAAAAACTGACTCGATGATGTTGCGATCTCCCAGCTCGAATAGATATTTTTTTGTATCGTCGACTTTTGACTCGAATCTTTTATAGATTGAAATCATATCATACTGGAAGCTATCCTTCAAATAATTAATATCTTTAGCCGACAGATTAGTCATTTTAGAATAGTCATTTTCAAGACTTTTGTGCATCCATCTAAAAATCTGGTCAGCCCTGTATTTAGGCATGCCTATTTGTTCAATACTTTTTACCAACGCTTGATGTGTTAAATCATTTATATACATAAACTCTCCAAAATTATTGATATTATATCATATTATTGTGAATAATTATAGATGTGTTCTTTTCAGACAAGCAATAAAAAACCCGTCAGTATTGTCGATATGAGGCAAGAGCTTTATATAGCCCACATGATTTTTATCATTTATCACAAAATCATCAAATTTAAAGTCTTTATGACGATCCAGAAAATACTTCACCAAGTCAATATTTTCTTCATCAAATACTGAACAGGTTGAGTAAATCAATTTACCATCTTTTTTTAAGTACTTTGATGCGTTTTCCAGAATATTTTTCTGAAGGTTCAGCAGTTCATCAAATCTAGGAAGGTCCATTCGATATTTGATCTCTGGTTTTCTTCTGATGATGCCCGAATTGCTGCAAGGAACATCAACAATGCAATAATCGAATTTCCCTATAAAATCTTCATTTAGAACTGTTGCATCCTGAATCTTTAATGAAATATTGCTCAATTCAAGCCTTTTAACATTATTGTCCACCAATCTTAGTTTGTGCTCGAAAATATCACACCCGACAACAAAACTGGTATTGTCGCATATTTCAGCTGCATGAAGGCATTTACCCCCAGGTGCGCAACACATGTCGATGATATGTGAGTTCTTCTGCGGATTCAATATCTGGCCCACGAGCATAGAACTTTCGTCTTGTGGTGTTATCAAACCCTTAATATACATATCTGTCTTTTCAATATTATGGGGATTTCTTATGATAATACCAGTATGGGATAATGTTGTTTTATCTATCTGAAATTCCAGTCCGTTGTAGGTGTCATAAAACAAGTCTCTAGATATTTTAGTTTGATTAACTCTCACTATCATGTCCGGCTTGGTGTTTGATGCAATACAAAACTGCTCAGCCATTTCATATCCAAATTCACTGATAAGTTTAGTAATCAGTTCTATTGGATAAGAGTATTTGACTGAAAGGTATTTTGTTTTTTCAAGATTGTTGACTTCCATTACAATATTATCTTTATTTCTTATAATGCTTCTGAGAATACCATTGACAAACTTGTGGCTTTTGAACAAATATTTTTTGGTTAGCTCCACACTCTCAAAAACAATTTTTGATTCTGAAAGATGATCATTAAAGAATAACTGAAATACAGCGAGTCTGAGGATATTCAAAACCTTATCATTTATTTTTGAGATTTTTATTGAAGAATAGGCAGCAATAACCCAGTCAACAAAAATGATGTTTTCAACAACACCATAAAAATTGTAAACATACAAATCCTTTTCCTGCTTGCTGTCAAATCTGACAATAGATTCTTTGATTTCTATATTTGAATATTTTTTCTTCTCTGTAACTCTATACAAAGAGTCAACAACTTCTTTTCTATATTCCATAAAACATCTCCAAAATAATAAAGGCTGATTAAACAGCCTTTATCTTCTCCTGTTTGAAAGCATAATCAATCTAATCAACTGACTGATTGCG
>JAHRFV010000314.1 GCA_019084435.1 Dethiosulfatibacter sp. | reverse complement strand
TTTTCAATCTGCCAGTCAATAAGCTCACCGTACTTCTCAAAATCCACTTTGCCATCTCTAAATGGCGTGATCAATGCTGTTCCTGCTCCCTTGAAAATCATATTCATACCTCCATATATTTTTTGTGAGGCGAATCCTGGTAGATGTTTTGTCAAGTGTTGAGAAAAAAATAATCCCCTCATGTGCTATCTGCACGAAAAGGGGATCAACTTTAACAAAAAAGCCATGAGTAAAACTCATGACAAATAAATCATCGATTCTTACCCCCAATGTATCACAGTACTCCCTTCCACGGTGGGTCCGTTTCGGACAGTTCTATACTTGTTCAGCATAGCCCCAGCTTAAAATTCTAAGCTTCGGCGACAGTCCCTTTCCTTTTCAGTACTATTGACTAATCGCGACCTCTGTAATACACTATTCAATTTTTACTATGTTAACAAATAAAACCATCAATGTCAACATGATTTGAATAATTATTTATTGCTTCCATTCATTTTTTAAAGAAGGTTCCCTATGAAAGGAACCCTCGTTTTTATCCGATGACTAACAGTGCTAAGACTCCCACTTCTATAAGCGGGAGATAAGCACTGTAAAGTCCCTGGATAACGGTCTCTAAGGTTCAGGTGGTGTTCAAACACCATCTGAACCCAAGAACCCTGTTGATTAAACTATGACTTTTCGTCTGCTAATGACGAACATTAGTAGTGATAGCAATGCTAGTATTAAGTAGGTAACTAAGTTGTCAACATTCCCCGTTTGAGGGATTGGAACGATAGGTCCTGAAGGTACAAGGTCATCTGTAATCATTATGGTAATCAATTCTTCTGTCCCATCTTTACGCGTAATCTTAATGACAACCTTATCGTCCCCCTGATACGATTCATCAGGAATATATTTTACGACGCCATCTTCAATAACAATCACACCGTCTTTAGGTGGGTCAACAACTTCTATATTGATGACATCTTGATCTGGTTCATAAATCACAGTTCCGTCTCCTGAGTCCTGTGAGTCTTGCGGATCAACTGGATCAACTGGTTCTACTGGATCAACTGGTTCTACTGGATCAACCGGGTCAATAGGATCTACTGGATCTACAGGATTAATAACTTCAGCAATTTTTTCATTGGTTACGTTTAGTTGAATGTTGATGCTATAACCAATAAACACTTGATGTTGTTTCCCGTCAGAAACATATCCAGCAGGTGGTTTTGTTTCTACAACCTTGTAGGTGCCTAATAATAACTTGTCTATCTTTGCTTTACCAGAAGCATCTGTTACAAGAACTCCTATCAAGTCTCCGGCATTATTCCTGACTTCAAACTCAGCGCCTGCCAGGAACTTGGATGGATCAGAGCTATCCGTTTTGAGAACAGTAATGCTGCCTGGTGTTTCGACTGTTGAAGGTGGAATTCTCTTATTTTCAAACGTATATGTGAAATCATATAGGTTTTCATCGAGATCAACGTTGCGACCAATTGTGAATGAATATACCTCATCACTTAGTCTATAACCTCGTGGTGCTGTTGTTTCTCTTAAAGAATAGTTGCCTTGTGGTAAATTATCAACATAGGCAATACCTTCTTCATTGGTTGTTAGCATGTAAATAGCTTGCGTGTCAATGTTTCTCAAGCTGTATATCGCATTTTCCAGTTTTATCGTTTCATCATTTTCATCAGCTTTTGTAATCATCAACGAGCCTAGTCGATAGTTCTGAACCAGTTCTGTTTTTGTTCTGGTACTTGAGTTATAGCTGTCACTGGTATCAAATCTGTCCAATACTATCTCAATATCACTAGATAGGTCAGCATATCCATCCGGACTCTGTAGTTCTCTCAAATAATAGGTCCTGAATGACAGATTATTAAATTCGATTGATCCGTCAACAGTTGAAACAGCATCGCCTATCAGTCTTTCTTCATTGTTGAGATAATAATAAAGTTCAAACTCGGCATCAATTGGCAACCCAGTGTCACCATCTATTTTATTAATTACGATTTTCCCTTTTCTAGGGCTTGTTGTTCCACCTATGAATGAGAATTGACTAGCATTCATATCAGAGGTCTCGACGACAATCACATTTAATTCAGAGCCACTGACAGATGCTGTATTGTTGACAATACCTGATTCAGCTACAACTACCGTGTTATAACGAATAACTATATGGTTGCTTATTGTTTCGTTGAAAGACACTGAGAGAGTTGTCGTGCTGTTATCATTTTCAGTAATAGCAAAAATATAGTCTCCATCCAATCCTTCTATCAGTTCAATCTCTTCATTGCCTATAGTTTCAAAGACTTGTAAACTATCCAGGATATAAATCATGCCTTCTGAAATCACATCCTCAACTTTTAAATCATGGATAATCGATAAGCTTTCGTTTATTTTGATTTCCCAGTTTATTTCGTCATCTGTATAAACCTGTGTGCCATCAACATTTATAGAGTCTTTTTCAATAAATTGGTCATAATTACTGTATGATACTGTGGCTGAATAAGGCAGCTCTTCAGTTCCAATTTTTACAGTTGCATTATTTGAGTAATTTTCTAGGGACAAATCAGGAACCGTAGTCGAAAAAATAATCACATATTGTTCTTCAACATCACCATTAAATGTCAATGTAAAACCTTTGCCAGATTCATTTGAGTCAATGGTGTAACTGATACCCGCATTATCACCAATAATAGTTGTCCCATCAGTATTGACGCTATAGGTTTTAACCTTTATTTCACTAATATCTATAAAACCGTCATAATCCAGCAAATCAACAACCTGGACACCGGAGCCCAAGTCCTGTTGCAAATAATTGATATAGAGTTCCCACTCAATCAGTCTTTCTTGTCCACTAATCCAACCACTAATTGAACTGTCATCATCCATATGGATTCTTTGACCTAGTTTTTTACCCGTGTTCCATGCATCCGTTCTCAATGTAGTTTGATCTGTACGATAAAGATCAATCACTGTTCCATTGGAAGTGGTACCACTGAAGTCAGCTCTATTCTGATAGATTCTATTTGTGTCTGTATTAGGATCTATACCTGCCTCCGGATCAAAGGAAGTGGTATAGGTTATAGTCACGAGTTCGTTTATAGGTAATGCAGGTGCCAAGAACTCAAGAATAAATCCTTTTTCATATCCTGTAATTCCATCTATTTCATATTCAGTTAAAGTGTAATGTGTGTTTAAATCTAATTCTGCGGACCCTTTAGTAATTGTTAAGGTATCTTCAAGCAAGATTAGACCGGCATTCGGAAAAGTATCAGTGATGGTTAATGAGCTGACATTTTCTCTTCTCGGATTGATTCTAATTCGCCAATCCATGGTCTTATCGGTATAATTGGTGCCTCTGTGTTCCTTTTGATATGTGTTGTTGGCAGGATTATTGCTGCTCGTTGTGCCAACGCCCCCAACTCCGATGCCATCACCATTCAAGGCAGCGCTATTGGAAAATGAATTTTTGGAGAAATCAGTTATGGTAGTCGGATATGTGATTCTGTAATAATCTTGACCAATACTACCCAAATCAATCGTGAGAACTGATCCAACCAGTGTTATGTCGGCAGGGTCAAGACTTATTGCTGTGTCATTTTGGTATGTCCTTATATCATCTACATTCAAGGACAATCCTTCTGGAATTGTGTCCGTAAAAATTGCATTATTAATTGGATGGTTCGCTTCATTTATATGAACTGTCCAATTAACTATTTTAGGAGTGTCGCCAGGCTGCAGATTAGACGAACTGGTTTTTCTTAAAACAGGTTCCCTGTCAATGTCGACAATGTCCTCATCCTGCCCAACTATTATCCCATCATCTTTCAATACAGCTTGATTGATAAAACTATTATCAATCGAATAATCACCATTATTGACCAAGGTATAATCAATATCGGTATAGAAAATCACTCGATAAGCATCATCAGGTGTGATGGTTCCAAAATTGATAGGGAAGCTTTCTATTGCCGGATCGAAAGTCACTAAATCTCCCGATGACCATGAATCACCACTTCTATTCAATTCATAAACTTCAAAGGAAGAACTATCAATTGCCAATCCTGACGACAGGGTATCTTCAAGTGTGGCGTTTGTAAAACTTTCACTTGATTTGTTTATATCAATTATCCAACGGATACGATGGTCATCGATATTGAAGCCACCTTTTTCCAGTGGATTGCTTCTTTCAAGCCCTGAAACTGTGGATGAAGCGGTTAGTTCTTTATCATCATAAGATAGCGTGGCATTATTGGTAAAACTAGTTTCGAATAGGTCTGTTATAGATGTTGCATACACCAAGCGATAACCCGAATAGGGTTTTAATGGCTCAGTAAAGTCGAGTGAAATCTGAGAGTCGGTAATCGCTGGAGAAACAGCAATGGCTCCGCTTTGAGTTATATCTCCATAATACCCATAAGCTAACGGGTAAACAACCAGTGAATCATCCTCGTACTCCAATCCTTCAGGAATGACATCCGTTAAGGTTATAGGAGCTATATCAGTTGTTTCGGTATTGAAAAAATCTATAGTCCAGGTGATCTGATTCGCGTCTAAATAGGTATCGGGCACGCCAATTTTGTCGATAGAGGCAGCATCCACGGAAGGTTTAAGTGTTATTGTAAATGTCTTATCAGTAATATCTTCAAAAGCTATTTCCTGAATCGTATTTTCTTCATATTCAACTAGATTAAAAATTAGCGCAAAACCAACTATTCCATTTCTGATGTCTGTACTTTCTATCACTTCATTAAAAACAAATTCCAATATATTTGTTGAAGCGGATAAGCTGTAGGTTCCAACTGTTATTGGTCCATCATCCGGGTCATTGACTATTATAGGTTGTCCCGTGAAATCTGTGAGTGGCTTGAATGCTTGAGGAACAGTGATTCTTGCAAAATCTCCGGCTTTTGCATCCCCATCAGTTACTTCCCAAGTATAGCTTAGCATAACAGTGGTGTTTCCATGAATTTCAATTAAAGCATCTCCATCTATTTCGACTCCGTCAACTGCCAACTGATCAAAAGTAAAGATATTGCCTAAATCATTTCCAATAGCCTCAGCTATTAGATTCATGCCTTGAAATGGCGAGAATAATTGTACGCAAAGCGTCAGAGCAATTAACATGGCTATTGTTTTTAATTTTTTACCGAACATTAAAGTCCTCCTAATGGTTGTTTTTGCAATCATTCTAATATTAACACGGTTATTGCTATTAAGCAATTACAAACTCGCTTATTATAAAAAGAAGGCAATCACTAGATCGCCTTCCGTTTTAATCAGATCTGACTCAATTCTTTACAGCTTCCGCGCCTTTTTCCATTGCTTTTGCGTTTAATGGGATAAATTTAGCTTTTTCTTCTCCAAAAACCTTGGTGAATGCTTTTAGTACCGAATCTGGATCAACTATACCTGTCAGCTCCAAAAATGCACCCAGCATAACCATGTTGGCGGCTTTTGGATTGCCAATCTCTGCTGCGATTTCATTGGCGTCGATATAATAAACACCTATGTCATCTCTTGTCGCTTTTTTGGAGATCAGAGATTTATTGACAATCAATTTCCCATCTTTAGCAAGATGACTTTCAAATTTGTCCATGGAAGGCAAATTCATAACAATGACAGCTGTAGCATCATCTGTCAATACTGGAGATCCAATCAACTTGTCAGACACTATAACATCACAATTGGCCGTTCCACCTCTCATCTCAGGCCCATAAGAGGGCAACCAGGACACCTGCTTATCCTCAAGCATGCCTGCATATGCCAAAAGCTTGCCGATTGCCATAACACCTTGTCCACCGAATCCAGCCATGATTACTTTTTCTATCATTTATTTCGCCTCCTCAAAATCCCTCAAATTGCCTAGAGGAAAATATGGAATCATGTTATCTTCCAACCAATGCAAAGCATTTACCGGAGTCATTCCCCAGTTTGTAGGGCAGGTTGACAAAACTTCGACTATTGCAAATCCTTTGCCTTCAATTTGACACTGGAATGCTTTTTTGATAGCTTTTTTAGCCTTTCTAATGGCAGCAGGGTTATGTACTGATACTCTCTCTACAAACTTAGCACCATCTATAGTCGCAAGCATCTCAGCAACTTTGAGAGGCTTTCCGCTATGCTCCTCTGTTCTACCCTCAGGAGACGTTGTGGATTTTTGTCCGATTAGCGTTGTCGGTGCCATCTGACCGCCTGTCATGCCATAAATTGCATTATTTACAAAAATAGTAGTGATTTTCTCACCACGATGCGCCACATGCACTATTTCTGCAGTGCCAATGGACGCTAAGTCTCCATCACCCTGATAGGTAAATACAACATTTTCAGGACTGACTCTTTTTATGCCTGTTGCAACTGCCGGTGCTCTTCCATGTGCAGCTTGATGTGTGTCACAGTTGAAATATTTATATGCAAGTGCAGAGCAACCAACGGGTATAACGCCAATGGCATCTCCCAGTATTCCCAACTCTACCATTACTTCTCCCACCAACTTATGAATAACACCATGTGTGCACCCGGGACAGTAATGGAATTGTGTATCGGTTAAGGCTTTTGTTTTTTCATAAACCATTATTGTCATTATTTGTCACCCCCAATAATTTTTTTGACTGCATCGATGACACCTGCAGGTGATGGAACAAGGCCACCACATTTACCGTGAAAATCCGTCGTCCATCTTCCGTTGGAGGCAATTTTGACATCATCAATCATTTGACCCATACTCATCTCAACTGTCAGCAAGCCTTTAGCTTTGGGATTGATTTTGTCAAATGCTTCGTTTGGAAATGGCCAGAGTGTAATAGGTCTGATCAAGCCAACTTTGATACCTTCTTTTTCTAACTCTTCTATTGCGTTTTTAACGACTCTGGCTGTTGTGCCATATGCGACGCAGACAACCTCGGCATCTTCTAAGCCATCAGCTTCATATCTGACCTCATTTTCTTCAATCAATTGATGCTTGGCTCCCAGTTTTAAGTTATGCTCATAAAGCAGTTCCGGCTCAAGATAAAGTGAATTGATGACATTTGGCTTTCTCTTTTCTTTGGTGCCGGTTGTAATCCAATCTTTTTCAGGCAGATCTTTATCGATTGCCTCTTTGAATTCAACAGCTTCCATCATCTGTCCAATCATTCCATCCCCCAGTACCAGTACCGGTATTCTATATTTATCTGCAATATCAAAGGACTCCATCAGGATATCGACCATCTCCTGAATTGAAGCCGGTGCGTATACGATATGTCTATAATCACCGTTACCTCCACCTCTTGTGGCTTGGAAATAATCGGCCTGTCCAGGCTGTATGCTGCCAAGTCCTGGGCCGCCTCTCATCATATTTACAATAACACAGGGCAATTCAGCTCCTGCTATATATGATATTCCTTCTTGCTTCAGTGCCATTCCCGGACTTGAAGATGATGTCATTACCCTTCCACCAGTACCAGCTGCACCATAAACCATATTGATGGCTGCTACTTCACTCTCAGCTTGAAGAAACACGCCTCCTACCTTCGGCATTTTTTCTGACATATATTCTGGTATTTCGTTTTGGGGCGTTATGGGATATCCGAAGAAATATCTACATCCCGCTCTTATAGCCGCTTCACATACTGCTTCATTACCCTTCATCAATACTTTTGCCATTTAAATCCCTCCCTATAATCTTTCTACACTTATAACAGAATCCGGGCACATGATGGCACAGTTTCCACAAGCGATACACTCGTCCATGTCAACAACATGAGCTGGATTGAAACCTTTAGCATTAATCTTGCTCCTGTCCAGTTCTATTATTTTTTTTGGACACGCTACTACACATAATTCACAACCTTTGCATATATCTTCGTTAAATGTTACTAAACCTTTTGCCATAATATACCTCCATTAAATTTAGCTCATCCAATTTTCTCTCATATAGAGATCGATTGGAAAGATTTTGATGCGTGAATCCTTTATCTGATCAGCGATACTTCGAATTGCAGCTTCGTAGACCACTGGGAGTCCGGTTTCTTCACTGACTATCTGGCACAACTCGTGCCCTCTGAAAAGATCATCTATGCTTGTACTTCTTAGCATAT
Source organism: Dethiosulfatibacter sp. (assembly GCA_019084435.1). Next base: position 9,923 of record JAHRFV010000314.1, on the reverse strand, counting down.
GGGTATTGTTGATAATCCCGGATATTTTAAGTTTTGAAGAAAACTCTATGTTTCTAATGTATTTTTTGACAGCTTCAGCAGTTTGTGTCTCAGGTCTGTTCGCATTGACAACAATAAACATATCGTAGCCTTGCAAAATAATCTGATTTGAGTATCTAGCCAATACTCTCGCTCCAACTGGGTCTCCTCCTACATCCAAGATGGTTTTGGAGGTTTTGTCATCTATTGCGCCATTGATATCTGCCGTTAGTGCCGGTATTTCCATACTTGAGTTCATCATACTGCTTCCAATGACTCTAATTCCCATATTTTTTAGAAAGGTTGCCTTTTCCCTGCTTCTAAAATATGGATTGACGATATCCAAATCAGCCAATATAACCTTCTGATAATAGTTCAAGCTCTCAATTGAGTAATTGACTGCAAACTCAGTCTTTCCACTTCCATAATGTCCTGTGATGATTGTCAGTCTGTTGTCTATCAGATCACTCATAGATTTTAGCTTCCTCCTCACCTCTGAGAATCCTTAATCCGCCCTCAGCCAATGCCGCTAACTCATCCTCTCCCGGATAAACGATGACTCTGGAGATAAAAGAAACCCTTTTTTCTATCCATGAAATAAACTGACTGTCATATGCGATGCCACCCGTAATCACAATCGCATCAACCTCTCCGCACAATACAGCGGCGTTTGCAGATATCTCTTTAGCTACCTGGTATGCCATGCCTTCATATATCAATCTAGCATTCTCATCTCCTTCCTTACACATCTCACCGACCACTTTAGCATTGTTGGTCCCAAGATAAGCTATTAATCCACCATTTCCTTTAATCATTTTTTTCATTTCATCAAGTGTTGACTTTCCAGAAAAAGCCAATTTGACTATATCTCCCACTGGCAATGTGCCACTTCTTTCTGGGGAATAAGGTCCCTCTCCATCAAGAGCATTATTGACGTCAATGACTTTACCTTTATGGTGTGCACCAACTGATATGCCTCCTCCCAGATGGGCTATAATCAAATTGCAGTCATGATAATTCTTTCCTAATTCGGCTGCAGCTTTCCTGCCTACTGCCTTTTGATTGAGTGCGTGAAAAATACTTTTTCTCTCAAACCTCGGATGTCCTGTTAATCTGGCAATAGGCTGCAGTTCATCAACCACTACAGGGTCGACTATGAACGAGGATATATTGCATTCTTTTGCAATCTCAAATGCAAGTATCCCACCCAGGTTGGATGCATGCTGTCCCATAGCACATTCTTTTAAATCTTTAATCATGGTTTCATTTATTTCATAAGTGCCACTGGGAATAGGCTTCAACAGTCCTCCTCTGCCAACAACAGAAGATAGTTGCTTTAATTCAAAATGATTCTCTTCCAGGGCTTCCATAATTATTTTTTTTCTAAAATCGAGCTCGTCGATTATATGCGTATAATTTGACATATCCTCAACAGAATGTCTCAAAGTTTTTTCAAATAGAATCTTATCATCTTCAAAAACGGCTATTTTTGTTGATGTAGATCCTGGATTGATTACCAATTGCTTCATATTTCCTCCTAAGCGTGTAGTGATGCCAAAGCGATTGAGTTGAGCTTTGCAACATCTGTATCCGCTCTGGATGTCAGGACTATAGGCGCTCTGGCTCCTAAAACTAGACCAGCCGAATCTGCATTTGCCAAAAATGTCAGAGATTTATAGAGAACATTACCCGCCTCTATCTGAGGCATCAGTAAAATGTCAGCATCGCCGGCAACTGTGTGTTTGATTCCCTTGTGGTCAGCAGCTTCTTTTGAAATTGCATTATCCAGCGCAAAGGGTCCTCCAACTATACATCCCTGTATTTCACCGGATTCATTCATGTCTACTAGCTTGCCTGCTTCCACAGTGTGTATCATAGCTGGGCTCACAGACTCCTTAACACAAATGACTGCGCATTTCGGATTTGCTAAACCCAACGAATGGGCAAAATCAACGGCGTTTTCCAGTATTTCTTTTTTCTTGTTCAAATCCGGTGCTATATTGATCGCCGCATCTGTTACCAAGAGCATTTTATGATAGGTTTCTAAAAAGAACACCGCTACATGGCTCAGTGTTTTTCCTGTTCTAAGGCCGACTTCCTTATCTAACGCTGCGCTGAGCACAACAGAAGTATCGACCATGCCTTTCATGAATATATGTGCTCTTCCTGAACTGACTAGCTCAACTGCTTTGAATGTTGCTTCCCTTTTGTCCAAAACATTTACTATTTCAATATCTTCTAGTGAAAAACCGATTTCTTGAGCTATTTGAGTTATCTTGTTCTTTTCACCAACCAAGATTGGTTTAACTATTCCATTATCAACAGCGGCTTTGACAGCTTTCAGAACATCCTCATCCTGAGCGACAGCCACCGATAAAATTTTAGGTCCCGCTTTTCTTGCGGCTTCTATGACTTCCTTAAAATTTCTCATACTCACCTCTCCTTTATCATTTACTAATTAACAAGCAATTAACGTGCCAATTAAGAATAAAAAAAAGAGCCGCTCCCATGTGTTGAAACGACTCTATCTTAAAAAAACACCTATCTAATTTAATTAAATATTGCATATTCTGGCATGCAATAATTTGCAATTTATATAAATTTTGCAATATTTTGCACTATTTTATGTTGTATTTTTCCATCTTATAGTAGAGATTTCTGATTGAAATACCTAATCTGTCGGCTGTTGTTGTTTTATTTTTTTGGCATAAATCGTAAACCTGGGTGATATACTTTTTTTCAAATTCATCTGTCACTTCTGAAAGCTTGCTAATGCCATTTAAGTCCGGTTTTTCGGTTACATCAGAAACTTCGTCCTTATCGGAGTAAACCAATATTGGCAGATGCTCTTTTTTAATGATTGTTTCATTGATGTTCATGTTGATCATTGCTCTACCGATTACATTTTCCAATTCTCTCACATTACCGGGCCAGTTATAGTTTTTTAATACCTTTAGGGCTTCCTCTGAAATTACAGTGACATTTCTGCCATACTCTACGTCCAGTTTTTCAATAAACCTTTTAACAAGGAGACCCACATCGTCGAGTCGGTCTCTAAGAGGTGGTATTTCAATAGGAAAAACATTAAGCCTATAATACAAATCATCCCTGAAATGCCCATTGTCAACCTGCTCTTTCAAGTTAACATTTGTAGCTGAAATAACTCTGACATTGACGTGGATAGGATTGACCCCACCTACTCTAGTTATCTCCTTCTCTTGAAGAACCCTAAGCAACTTAACCTGTGTGCTGTTGCTCACCTCTGAAATCTCATCAAGAAAAATGGTTCCGTTGTTCGCTTCTTCAAAAAGACCTTTTTTGCCACCTTTCTTAGCCCCTGTAAAAGCACCCTCATCATATCCGAAAAGCTCGCTCTCCAATAAGGTTTCTGGAATAGCTGCGCAATTGACTCTAATGAATTGTTCGTTTTTTCTGCTGCTCTGGTTGTGAATAGCATGAGCAAACAATTCCTTACCGGTTCCACTTTCACCCTTAAGTATAACTGTTGCAGGAACATTCGACGCTTTGATCAACTGCTGCTTTGCCTGCTCTATTATTTCACTATTGCCTACAATATCCTCTATTGTATATTTGGCAGACAATTCCCGGATTCTTTTTTGAGCTTCAATGAGTTTTTCAGTCAGCTGTTTAATCTCGCTGATGTCGTGCAGAATTACAACACTGCCTTTCACCTGATTTCCCACGAGCATCGGTGCCCCTCTGGCAATAACCATTTTACCACTTGGTCTTATGACCATTTTAGTATTGCCTACCGCTCTCTTCGTATTCAGAATCTTAAGGTGAATACTCTCTCCTTCCTCAATGTCATAGCCGGCTGGTTTGCCGTATATCTCATCTGCTGTTACACCCGTTATTCTGGTATAAGCCGGATTGACCATGATATGGTTCCCGTTTTCATCCACAACACTTATGGCATCCTGTACTGCAGCAAAAACCGCTTGCAATAGACTTTTGTAGCCATTTAAAGAGGACAGTTGCTTGTCTAGGTTATAGGTATCAGTCACATTTCGGAATACAGCCATCGCTCCTATGGTTTTTCCGCTCTGGTCTTTTATAGGAATTCTACTTGTGATGATTTCGTAATCCCTAAGCTGCTGATGCCATTCCAACTCGTGTTCTCCTGTTTCAAGTACGTACGGAAGTCTTGTATTGATGACTATTTCCTTGATGTTCTTGCCCAATGCAGCTTCTTTTGGAACTCCCACCAGTTTCTCCGCCTGTTTATTATACAGCGTAATGATACAATTGCCATCAATGGCTATGACCCCATCATTGGTCGAAGTCAGGAAAATCTCCAGCTCTTTTCTCAAGTCATAACCTCCCTATTACTCGAAATATCAATTAGTAGGTTCAGCATTATCTGTCGTGGGTTCTGTTGTTGGTTCTGTTGTAGGTTCTGTCGCTGTCAGCATCACTTCAACATTTTCAAATTCTATATTGATCTCTCTAAGTTCTTTGGAGGACTCATAATAGATTGGAATCAATCCAATCTCTCCTTCAAGCAGCCCCGCATCTGCTTTCAATTTAATATCTTCCTTGACGAGCTCTTCTATAAAGCTCGACAATCCAGTCACCTCAACTTGGATTGGCTGATCCTCGGCGGTAAAAGATATTGTATAGCCTTCCGGTATATTGTCAAACTCTATTTCAGATAGATTGAATATTAAAACCTTTGATTCAATTCTTTCAATATTGATTGTAACCACCGGAGTTACATTTTCAACAAGGATAAAGTTTCCAGCGATGACATCAGCTGTTACATATATATTGTTTGTCACATCTTCATAGTCCACTTCTTCAGTCAATACATGTATCATATTAGCCAGAACATTTGGTTCTGCTGCAACTAAAACGTCTCTAGGTTCGATTGTAATGGTTGTTACTTCATAGCCTTCTCTAGGTGTAACTGATATAGGCACTGAGAATTCAACTCTCTTTGTCGGATAAATCGGTACTGTTATTTCAGCTATTTCCGGTGTTATTCTAACGTCCAGTTCCAATCCCTTGTCACTATAAACATCGATTGGTATCCTTTTCTCGAGGCTATCTGTTGCTTCGTTCACATTAAACAGGGCAACAGCTTTGACTGCTGAGTTAACTACACTCCTCGGTCCCCGTATAATGACAGAATTCACACTGGAAACGGATCTGCCAACATAATAACCGTCCTCAACCAACCCATCAATTTCCACAGATAGATCGATGGTTCTATTAACGACGGCCTCTAACTCACACAAGACTTGTTTTGGCGAGTAATCAACAATATTTACGCCATCTGGAAGTTCGAGCTCAACAGGCATTTTATTGAGTCCTTCCTTATACCCTTGGACATCTATATAGGCATTAATATCATTTCGCGTGATATTCAAAATATCATTTCTGTAGCCTTCTACGGTCACTCTTATCTCGGAGATATCTATTCCAGCCACAACTAAACCCATTTCTTCAAGGGCTTCAGCATTTCTAACTATAATCGGAATAGCTGCCACGTCCTTGCCTGTGATGGGATTGACTTCGTTGACCACAAACAGCCAGGTAGCTAAAGCGGCAACAACACACAAAATTTGAATGATAATCTTATCTTTACTTTTTAACATCTTTATGCCACCATCTTTCTAAGAATGAATGCTTCTCTTCATGCTTGTATACACTCTTAAGAAGCTGTCTAAGCTCATTGATTTCAATGTTTCTATACAACCTGCCTTCAAGGGCGTATGATATATGGCCAGTTTCCTCTGATACAATTACCGCTATGGCATCAGATCTTTCAGTAACACCAATGGCTGCCCTATGTCTCGTACCGATATCCTGGCTGAGATGAGAGTTGTCTGTAAGTGGTAAAAAGCAACTGGCCGCTTTAACGCGATAATCTTTAACGATGACTGCTCCATCGTGAAGTGGTGTATTGGGTATGAAAATATTGATTAGCAGACTACTGGATATATCCGCATCAATCACTATTCCAGATTCAATGAAGTCACTTAATCCGGTTTTTAATTCAAAAACAATCAATGCACCAATCTTTTGGTTGGAGAGCGCTGAGCAAGCCGTTGTGATGGCATTGATAGTCTCTTCGTTCTTTCTTTCATCTCCCTCAAAGAGATTGAACGACAAAAAAGTCGTTCTACCAATATATTCCAGAGCTTTTCTTAGCTCAGGCTGAAAAACGATAATAAGTGCGATTAAACCCACCTGCAAGGTGTTGGTCAGAATCCAGCTCAATGTAAACAGCTTCATCGTGCTGGCTAGTGCTGAAATGATAACGATAAACATAATGCCTTTTAATAATTGCTTGGCTCTGGTTTCTCTAATAATCATGTATAGCTTGTAATAGGCAAATGCCACAATAGCTATATCAATAAAGTCCCGGAGCCTTAAATTGGTTACCAGTGTTTTTACATACTCCAATCCTGCACCCCCCTTTTTTAATCCAGATTCACATTAAATTTTATCATTGTATCACGATAAGAACGTTCCATCCTCGATAATGTATGGTCATCAAGCCCTAATGGATTTCCATCAAGATAAGCTTCAACAGGTATAACATCATAATCATACAGTGGTGCCTTTTTAAATCTGTTCACCCATGTTGGCGTAAATTCGATATCCTTGATGACTGTCTTATTGCTTTCGAAATCCTTTTCTATTTCAATATTGACGATGACGCCATCTTCAGTATAGAAATTGTCCAGATTTGGATACTCATGGTCCAGGCTTTCCTGTCTTTGGTTGGAGATGAAATTCCCCATGGAATAGATGACAAATTTTGTTTCACCGTCATAATCAACCGTTTCGGCATCCTGTATCACGTGAGGGTGGCTACCAAGTATCATGTCCACTCCGCTTGAAAACATAAAATCCGCTAGCTCTCGTTGCTCGTTTGAAGGGTTGCGTTGATACTCATTCCCCCAATGCATAATAGCAATAATCATATCAGCTTCTGCTTCAATAGCATCCTCAATGTCTTCAGAAATCCTATCTCTATCTATGATGTTGGTCATGTCATCTAGTTCCGTTGCTGTCAGAGTAGCATCCATACCATTAAATCCAAATGTATAGGCTATAAAAGCCAATCGGATATCTTTCTCCTCAACAAAAAGCACCCTGGTTTCAGGCTTTTCGGCATATGTGCCAACAGTTTTAAACCCACGTTGATGCAATTGTTCAAGAGTTCTAAGGAGACCAAATTTCCTCATATCCAAGGTGTGATTATTGATTGTCGAAATGACATCAAACCCTGCATATTGCATGGCATCAAGTGTTTCATCAGGTGCGTTGAATCTGGGATAGGCCATATAAGGCTCAACACTTGTTCCGGCTGTCGTTCCTTCATAATTAGCTATGGCTATGTCCGCTGATTCAATAATCGGTTTGATCAGTTCAAAATACGGTTTGAAGTCATAAGTCCCTTCAGTAGAATTATAGGCACTATGAATTTGACTCATATGATAAATGATGTCCCCGACAGCTGCAATTGTAAGCTTTTCAACTCTAGGCTCCTCAGCTTGTCCGGGTTCGGTTGTTTCTATAATAGGCTCAGTTGGTTTGGTTGTATCTTGACCACTGGTTGGTTCTTCTCCTCCTTGAGGAAAAAGATTGAAATGGTTTGACGTATATACAGCACCTGCAACAATAACAATCAATAAAATAATTATCAGATTTATTCTTTTCTTTTTTCGTTTTCTCATAGCTCTCTTCTCCCAATGATCATAGCTGTCAAGTTATAGTCAAATACTATATTATTCTGCAAGTTTTTGCAATAGATGAAATATTAATAATTTATTAAGTTAAATTCACTTTATCAGGGCTCTCTTACTGCTTCCAATCAAGTCTTCTCGTCCTGCTTTGATCAACGCCTTTTTGACGAGGCGATAGTTTTCTTTTCTGTCATATTGCATTAGGGCTCTCTGCATTCTTTTTTCCTCAAATGAATTTGGAACATAAACCGGTTCCATGGTCAATGGGTCAATTTCTGTATAGTACATGCAGGTCGATAGTGTTCCTGGAGTCGGATAAAAATCCTGCACCTGTTCAGGAGAATGTCCTGTCTCTTTAATATACTCTGCCAAAGCAATAGCATCTTCCAAGGTTGAACCCGGGTGAGAGGAAATAAAATAAGGAACGATATATTGGTCTTTATCTAATTTCTTGTTCATTTGATCAAATTTATCTACAAATTCAAGGTACACTTTAAATTTTGGTTTACCCATATAATTCAATACCTTGTCCGATACGTGCTCAGGTGCTAATCTCAATTGCCCGCTGACATGATGGCTGCAAAGCTCTTCTAAAAAGCTGTTGTCCTTATCCTGAAGCACATAATCATATCTTACCCCAGACCTTACAAAAACCTTTTTCACACCTTTTATCTGTCTAAGGTTCTTCAGAATATCCAGGTACTCCTTATGATCAACAATCAACTGGCTGCATTTTTCGGGAAACAAGCATTGCTTATCCTTACAGACGCCGTATTTTTCCTGCTTGATACATGCTCTTTTTCTGAAATTAGCCGTTGGTCCACCTACATCATGAATATATCCTTTGAATGATTGGCTGGTGACAAAAGTCTGACCTTCTTTCAGAATTGATTCTTTGCTTCTGGATTGTATTACCCTACCCTGATGAAATGTCAGCGCACAGAACGAACAGCCTCCAAAGCATCCCCTTGAGTTTGTGATACTAAACTGTATCTCATCAAAGGCTGGTATGCCCCCCTTGCTTTTATAGGTGGGATGATAATCCCGCATGTATTCCATGTCGTATATGTCGTCCATCTCAAGTTGATTTAATGGCTCCATGGGTGGGTTTTGCACAACATACACAGTGCCGTATCGTTCTATCAAGGTTTCCCCGGTTATGGCATCTGTATTTTCATATTGAAGATTGAAGCTTTTGGCGTATTCTTTCTTGTCAGAACTAATCTGATCAAAATCCGGTAGCTCCAAGGCGTCATAAGCCCTTTCCCTATCCTTGGTTTTGTAGACCGTTCCTCTGATATAGGTTAGTTCCTCTACAGGTATGCCGTTGGATAAGGCTTCTGCTATCTCTAAAATAGCTTTTTCACCCATTCCGTAAACCAACAGATCCGCCGATGAATCCAGCAGGACCGATCTTCGTACTTTATTATCCCAATAGTCATAATGCCCCAGCCTTCTCAGACTGGCCTCAATACCACCGATAATAATAGTCGCATCCTTATAGGCTTCCCTGATTTTATTGGAATAGACTATTACAGCCCTGTCAGGTCTATGGTCTGATTCTCCACCTGGAGAATAGGCATCTTCTTTTCTTCTTTTCTTAAACGAGGTATAGTGGTTGACCATAGAATCTATATTCCCCGAATTTACGAGAAAAGCGATTTTGGGTTTTCCTAAAATTTTAAAGCTTTCTATATCCTTCCAATCAGGTTGCGCGATAACGCCGACTTTATACCCGTATCTTTCAAGAATTCTGGTGATAATGGCAGTTCCAAAAGATGGATGATCCACATACCCATCCCCTGTCACCATAATAAAATCAAGCTCGTCCCATCCTCTATCTTTTAAATCATTTTTATTTATCGGCAAAAATTCCATATTGATCCTTTCAAAACGATATTTACATTATTATACTACATTGTATCATACAAATCTGTTAATCAATCATTTTTGTCAAAACAAAATGCCCTTTCCTGATTAAATTAAAAAGGGCATCTCTTATACTAATCTAATCAGATTTTAAATTAGAAGATAAGGAATCCAGCGGCAACAATCACTCCTGTTACCAATAATGTGACAACACAGTATCCCATGATATCTCTAGCACCTAGTCCTGCAATACCCAATGCCGGTAATGCCCAGAATGGCTGGATCATGTTGGTCCATGCATCTCCCCAGGCAATTGCC
>JAHRFV010000272.1 GCA_019084435.1 Dethiosulfatibacter sp. | reverse complement strand
TGAAGGTCAAATCCAAACTCTGGCTTTCTAATATTTGTGAATGACTTTTAATCTGAGATTCGCTGAGATATACGGTTATATTCTCTTCCAACGGTGTCATACAGGCACGTACTATCTCCTTAACATCACCTTTTCTGACAGTGACTTTACACTTGTTGCAGGTACCCTTGCCGCCACAAACCAGATCTAGTGGATTGCCGGCAATAGAACATGCCTCTGATAATAGTGTACCGGCTTTAACAGTTATGGTTTTATTGCTGTGGTAAAAAAATACACTGATATTATTCATAGTTCACTCCAGTATGAGAATCAAAGTTTATCTAGGTATGATTATAGTTTATATTCCGGAAATGTCAAATCTATCAGACGCATTTATAATCAGCGGATATCTGATGAAGGATTTTTAGTATTCGAACACCGTGAAGAAATTTCTTGGAAGCAGTGAAACTGAACTCCACATGATCCTCCTGTCCAGACTTAGTAGGTATGGAATCTGCACTCACCTGCATGGACGCTGTCTTAAGCTTAGCCATTAAATGAGAGGAGGTCTCCTTCGCGTATTCCTCTATACTGTGTATAATGGAGTCTATATCGCTACCCATCTCACAGACGATAATACTCATCAGGTCTAATATATATCCAACCTGAGTATTGCTACAATTGCAACCCATGACAGCTTCATATTCATTGAAATCCGTCTCAAATAATAGGGGATTGTCACAGGAAATGTTGTTTTCAAAGTTTAGAATCTCACGTGCAAACTCAACAGTCCTATTATAGGCGGATAGCTTATCAGATATTATTGTATCTTTGAACAATGACGTGTGTCTGGCGAACAAGTCTTCAAATTCTATAAAAGAATAGACTGCAATTGCTTGAGTCATAGTAGATCCATTCATTATTGCTAATACCTCTTTGCATTCTAGATCAAAGGTTGGTTCTAACCCTACCTTTGTGAGGGCTTGTTTTGCTGGCATTAGTTCACCGTTATAATAAGCAGTAGCATCTTCAAGCCCAGCTATTACCATGATGCATTGTGCTAGAGGTGCTAAATCACTTAGGCCGGTTGAACCTTCACTATGCACAGCAGGAGATATTTTGTGATTAAACAAATCAAGAAGACGTTCAATTAATTCTACACGTACAGCAGAGAAAGAACGAGCCAGTACATTAGCACGTAATAAGAGTGATAAACGCGTAATGGGCGCAGGCAAATAATCACCCATTCCAGCGGCATGAGGATAGGGTAGACACTTGTTCCATTGAATATGCTGTTCGGGTGGAACAACCACATCTTTTAGATTTCCTAATCCCGTGTTAACACCGTAAACGATGGGAGCATCTTTTTGCAACCATCGATCGATTTGTTTACGACTCGCGCGGCATTTATGTGCAGCTTCGGCAGATAACCGTACCTTGCTGTCCGGATCACTAAGTATTATCTCGATTTGCTTCATGGTTAAGTTGTATCCGTCAATTTCATAGATATTCATAGATGTTTCCCCCTCATATCACATTAGTGGCCCGACGGAAAGGTTAGCAGCGTCAAGCAATATTTTTTTTTGTATCAATCTTTCAACCTCTATCATATCAGGACTAACAAATCGATTTTCTGTCATCAGAGGCACTGTTTTTCGAAGCTCAGTCAGCACTGCCTGTGTACCAATACCAAAGGAGAATTTGGGAAGTCTGGTTTTAACGATGTCCATTCCCTGAGCACACATTAGAAGTTCTATTGCTAAGACTTTATGCAAAAGCGGAAGTGCATGTAGCAATTTGCTAGCAGCATAATATGACATACATGTGACGGTTTTCTTGATGGCGGTTGTAGGCAGTACCAACAATTTAAGTTCCGCGACAAATGCAGCTTGGTTTGACTGCACTACAGGAAAACCGTGATTAAGCCCCACGCCTTCCGGGACTAGATTCATTGGCAAACCATAGGACAAGTGAGTGTCGTTTAGACGAAACGCACGCCGCTCGCTGATGTGTGCCAAGTCTGCTAAAGCAGTTATCAATGCATTCATGGAATACTCAATCAGGTATCCGGAAGCTGTAATATCAGCCACATTCTGGCAGCACCAAGTCAAGATGTCGCGGACACCTCCATGAGTTTGAGGCGTTGCTCGAATGCAAATGGCGTCTTGTACTCTAGGATGCGTATCATACCCAAATGATTGACGACCGATATCTGTCACCATCTCACTACCCTGCAGCAGTCTTCGTACATTGGCAGCACAAGCGATCTGACCGGGATAGGGACGCGCAATGTCATGCAGACGGCAATCAAAGGCACCCATCTCACCGCGAATACTCTCTAGATTCATTGCTATTGCAATATCTGCTGTTTTAACTGCGTCAACTGAAAGAATGCAAACATATGAAGAAACAACACCTGAAATAAGGTTTCCTTCAGCTAATATGCTTCTACCTTGGATTGAGAGAACCTGACATAGTTGGGCAATGACATCAGTTTCGGAGGCATTTTCAAGATAGAGTTTAGGATAGTTCTTGATTTTTAGCAAAGTTGCTGCTCGTTCGGCTGTGTCCTGTTCCCCTGATTGGACAGCCTTGCAATAGGCTGCGGCAAGTATCAGTGCACTCAGTTCCGTGGGACATGGCACATCATCTGGTGATGTGAAAGCGTGTGGTTCTTTTACTTCAACTGGCGTATAGTCAGTTGGGAGCATATTGTGCGCATCTTCTTCAATGAGGCTCCATTCAAAATCTGATTTAAGCCAGCGTTCAAAATAATTTAGCAATATAATAACCTCCTTCATTATGGTCTAAATGTATCTTAAGTATAAGACTATTATCGTTTAAAATTCGTTTAATAATCTTGTTTCATGATTACAGATTTGATAGAATGTTATTATGATTTCAAGAGGAATGTGATGATGAAAAAAACTATTTGTATCAAATGGACAGGTACACCCATGGTTTGGATTGATCAATATCCAGTAAGATTTTCTTACCGTAGAGAGGAGGCGTTGTTTTACTATTTGGCTCGTTCCCAGAGAGAGACACGAGAAAAACTAGCTCAGCTGATTTGGCCTAAACATACTTTGGAAGATGGACGAGAGAGATTACGTCATGCGCTATACTGCCTTCGTAATGACTTAGGTAGTGATTTAATCTTGTCTTATGGGAAATCAATTCTGCAAATTCACCCAGACATTGTTTTAACAGAAAAAATGGATGAATCGGATGACATATTTCTAAAAAATTTTTATCTGGATGATAATACTGAGTATGAAGATTGGATTCAGCAAGAACGGATTCGCTACTCTAATCATCGAAGCGAGCTATTGTATCGACAGGCTGAAAGAAGCAAGCTCGAAAAAAGAATCCAAGAGGCAGAAAACCTACTAATGAGAATGTTTGCTACAGACTATACAAATGAAACGGTTGCTGTCCAATTGATGCAATTATATGAGCAGGAACAGGCCTATAGTCAGGCAGTTAAACTATATGCTAAGTTGTGTAATGATTTAAAGGAGGAATTAGGGACTTCACCGCTCAAAGAAACAACAAATTTATATTATCAAATCTTAAACAAATGGAATGAAAGCACAATTGATGCTATTAATCCGAATGCACAAACTATAATTGCCAGGGAGTGGGTTGTAAATAAGATGATTCATGCCTGTAGAGTAGATGGAACATCTTTTGAAAAACATCGATACCTTCTAATCGAAGGAGTAGTTGGAATGGGGCGCACATACCTTTTCCAATATTTTTCTAGGCATAAAGAGTTGGATGAATTTCTAATTATTACAGTTTCATGCTCTTTGTCACAGCAAAACAATCCACAGCAATTATGGCGCCAGATACTAGTTCAACTGATTGGGATGGGAAAAATTCAACAAGATTATATGAGTCTTGAGAAACAGGATGACGAGGGAATCTTCAGACTGCTTTGTAATACGCTAGCTAAGGTTTCTGAGCGACAGCCAGTTGTACTGATGATTGATGATCTGCAGTGGGCTGACGATGAAAGTGTAACATGTCTATTGGAATGGATGAGAATCCTGAATAGCCAACGTATTACAATGTTGATTTCCTGCAGAACACCATGCCGGGATTCTCTACAGAAACTGCTGGAAGTTGGTGAGAAGGATCGACTTTTTGAGCGGATAGGACTAAAACCCTTCTCTCTTCATGAGACGAAGATTTTTCTACGCGATCGAATGGGGGATAGGATTACTGATGCTCAAATTGAACAGGCCTACCGACTTTCTCGTGGCAATCCTCTGATATTGACAAGAATTTGGGGGACTTATCCGGTGGCGGTAGAGGAAACACCTGATACGAGAGCAGAGGATTTGTTTTCTCGGCAAAGCTCCGGTCTAACTAAGAGTGCCTGGGAAATTCTAGCTTATCTATCCATATGCATAGACGGTCATTCAGTAAAAATTTTAGGTGAGATAATAAATTTAGATGAGTTGGAAATTAGTTGTTTGTGTGAGGAACTTGAGCAGCGGTCACTTGTATTTTCAGAAAACGGTCGTTTTAAAATTGGACAAAATGCATTTCGTTCTTGGATTCTTAAGAAAATGGCGGATAAATTGGTGAATGACCCCTTGACAACAGCAAATTAATTCACTATAATTTATTAAAATCAAACAAAAGCGTTGAGTAAGAGTAGTAGATTGTTCAGAGAATTGCTAGAGAGTCGGTACTGGTGGAAATCCGACAGTTCAAGAATAGTTGAATGGGCTTATGAGCGGCTTCTGAATTCAAAGTAGGAAAGCCCGGGATTCTCCCGTTACAGAGATAGGATATCGGAATTTTTCCCGTATCTGAAAGAGATAATCTTTTTATAAGATTAAAAGAGGTGGCACCGCGATTATTCGTCCTCTATCCATAGTTTCTATGGATAGGGGATTTTTTAATGTCCCTTTCTCGACTCTCCGCTTAAATCTAAGGAGGAAACAAAAATGGAAAGAAAAGAGTTTTTTGGTCAATTTGGAGGTACTTTTGTACCAGAGGTATTGAAGGCAGTATTGGATGATGTGGCAGACAACTTCTATCGATATATAGAAGAGCCTGAGTTTAAAGAGGAACTCATGTACTACCATAGACAATTCACTGGAAGACCCAATCCGCTTTACTACGCAGAGAGGCTGTCAGATAAGATTGGCGGGGCAAAGATCTATCTGAAAAGAGAAGACCTAAACCACACAGGGGCACACAAGATTAACAACACAATTGGTCAGGTTCTATTGGCTAAGAGAATGGGTAAGAAAAGAATTATCGCCGAAACTGGAGCAGGCCAGCACGGCGTGGCGACGGCAACTGTCTGTGCTATGTTTGGAATGGAATGCATCATTTATATGGGGGAAATCGACACTATAAGACAAGAATTGAATGTCTTTAGGATGAAACTGTTGGGAGCTGAAGTCGTTCCGGTAACCACAGGTACAAGAACACTTAAGGATGCAGTCGACGCAGCACTTGTAGACTTTGTCCAAAACGCTGATGATACTTATTATCTTCTGGGATCTGCAGTAGGGCCTCATCCCTATCCGGTTATGGTAAGAGAGTTCCAAAGCATCATCGGTATTGAGGCTAGGACTCAGATTATGGAACAGGAAGGACGACTGCCGGATTATGTGGTGGCATGTGTCGGAGGCGGTAGCAATGCCATTGGATTGTTTCACCCGTTTTATGGAGACAAGAGCGTGAAGATTGTGGGAGTCGAGCCAGCAGGTAAAGGACTGGATACGCCGGATCATGCGGCATCGATCACCCTCGGATCGCCTGGAATCATCCATGGTTTCAAGTGCTACACCCTTCAGGACAAAAATGGAGAACCACTACCAGTACACTCCATAGCCGCCGGGTTGGACTACCCTGGGGTTGGACCGGAGCACTCATTCTACAATGAGAGTGGCAGAGGACAATACACGTCAGTTACAGACGACGAGGCACTGGATGCCTTCTATGAATTGTCAAAGGTGGAGGGAATTATCCCAGCTCTTGAAAGTGCTCATGCAGTGGCTCACGGCATGAAGCTGGCAAAAGAAACAGCTAAAGACCAGATCATAATCGTCAATCTATCAGGCAGAGGAGACAAGGACGTGGCACAGGTCAGAGATATGATGGGTGCTTAAATGATATAAAAGGGGCTGTCGGGAAATAGCCCCCTAGACAAAGCAGGATTCTCTTAAACGGAGGGTCCTGTTTTTTTACAAAAAAAAAGGAAAAAGATGGCCAATTGCAACCATCTCACCCCCGCTATAGTGTATACTATAACTACCAT
>JAHRFV010000194.1 GCA_019084435.1 Dethiosulfatibacter sp. | reverse complement strand
TTAGCGGGAGGATGCTTCTGGGGTCTGGAGGAATACATGGACAGGCTGCCGGGTGTGTTTGATGTGACTTCCGGTTATGCGAACGGAACTACGGAAAACCCCAAATATGAAGACGTTCTTTATAAGAATACCGGTCATGCGGAGACGGTCCATGTCAGATATGATTCAGAGGTAGTGGACTTGAGGACCTTGCTGCTGTATTATTTCAGAGTCATAGACCCGACAAGTGTCAACAAGCAGGGTAATGATGTGGGCTCTCAGTACAGAACAGGCATTTACTACACAGATGAGACTCAGTTAGAAGTCATCAACAAAATCATCGCTGACGAGCAGACCAACTACACCAAACCAATAGTGGTTCAAGTGGAACCATTGAAGCATTACTATCTGGCAGAGGAATACCACCAGGATTATCTTAAAAAGAATCCAAACGGTTACTGTCACATCGATTTGAATCTGGCGGATGATATTATCATAGACCCGGAAAAATACATCAAACCTGAGGATGAAATCATCAAGCAAAACCTGTCAGACCTGGAGTATGAGGTTACCCAAAATGCAGCCACCGAGAGACCTTTTACCCACGAGTATTGGAACTTCAATGGAAAAGGAATTTACGTGGACATCGTTACCGGAGAACCGTTGTTTACATCAATGGACAAGTTTGATTCCAACTGCGGATGGCCAAGCTTCGCAAAGCCAATCGAAGAGGAAGTGGTTGAGTTCGAGAAAGATACAACTTTCAACATGGTCAGAACAGAGGTTAGAAGTAGGGTTGGAGATTCCCATCTAGGGCATCTTTTCGAAGATGGACCTAAGGAATTGGGCGGATTGAGATACTGCATCAATGGCGCATCCCTGAGATTTATCGCTTATGAGGACATGGAAAAAGAGGGATATGGCGATCTGATGAGACTCTTTGATTGAAAAAGTATTAAATACATAATAGCATAATTAAAAGCCTCAGCAGTTTTAAGGATTGCTGGGGCTTTCTCATTAGTTTCTAACCAAGAATTTTATGAATCATATTAACCAGTATGTTGACGCCGTTTAACATCGCATCCTTGTTGAAAGACATTTCCGGATTATGGAGTCCCGGTGTCAGATCGCATCCTAGGCCTAGATAGGTTGTCTTGAGTGATGGTTTGGCCTTTGTAAATTCATGGAAATCCTCGGAGCCTGTTGTCGTCCTTTCGCCAAGCAAACCATTTTCACCTAAGACCTCGATTATGGATTGGCTGGCTATCTGAATCATGCTGTCATCATAGACCGCCGCAGGCAATCCAGGTACAATAGTGACTTCTGCGCTGCAACCCACAGTAGACGCGCCTGTCAGAATAGCATTATGAACCTTTTCTATCAACAAAGACATAGCCTCATTGGTATTGGCTCTTAAATCAACAGCAAGTTGTCCTGTCCCTGGAATCGACGTGGTTCGAGCATCGCCAGCATTGATTGCAATTAGCTTGGCGGATGCTGGGATAGTCGGATCGATCCAAATTGCATTGACAGCATTGATGATGGCTGCCATGGCATCAATCGGGTTCTTACCCATGTGAGGGCGACCTGAATGGGCAGTCTCTCCATGGATTGTTGCGACTATAATAGTCAATGCCCCGTGTCTTAGGGCTGAGATTGCTTCCCCAAGCTCAGCTTCTTCTATAGGGCGCAAGTGGATACCAACACACATATCTACATCATCTATGACACCTGCTTTAGCCATGGCTCTGGCACCGCTTGTCATCTCTTGCTCCTCAGATGGCTGAAAAATCAATTTGAGAGTGCCTCGTTTGACGATGCATAATTCTTTCGCAATTATTCCGGTAAACAAACCCATAGTTGAGTGAGCATCATGACCGCAGGAGTGCATAGCGACCTTTTTACCATCTATTATATGATTCAGAGCATCCATGTCAGCCCTGACAGCAAGGACTGGACCAGGCTCAACCCCATGAAGCGAAGCAGTCAGACCGGTTCCTGCGATTCCTGACGTCACTTCAAAACCATTTTTTCTGAGGTATTCAGAGATATAGGCCGAGGTCTTATATTCCTGCATCGCCAATTCGGGGATAGCATTCAAGTCATTATAAACCTTTAAGATTTCTTCTTTCTTGCTGGATGACAATTTGATTATCTGATCAATCATGTAAAACTCCTCTATTCCATATTTGCTAGTTGGTAGGTTATACGCTTTGTAAGTAAATTATACATGACATAAGTCACAGCCACAATAATTATCAGGTCAATCAACAGAATGATCAAAGTTGCCAAATCGAGATTTATCATCAGATAGGTCAAGAACCCGATACCTAAGGCCATGATAGCACCGATGGCCATAGCGATAATGACATTCATATTCTGCTTAACTGCCCTTTGTGGGTTGTCCCAATCAAGCAATGGACGGTTGATATCAACGAGTATACCAGATAAAATGACCGGTAGCGATGCCGCAAACCCAAGAAAACCTGATATCAAAATTGTGCTGAAGTCGATTGGTATATAAAATCTTATACCAAATGAAATTACTATTATAGAAAAAATTTGCATCAGAATTGGGGCCAGAGCCCTTCCGATGATATGATCTCTCGCAGCAACGGGGATAATCCGAGTGATATAAAAGGTCTTTCCTTCTCTTGAAAATGTGGTTGATGCCGTTGGATTGAGGGCTGCAAAAAGCATATAAGCTCCAGCTAGACCAAACGCAAAGAGCTTGATATTCGTCTGATAAATGCCAATAAAGACATCCATGTCAGAGGAAACGCCGCTCAATGCAGGCATGACCAAGAATATAAATGGAACCAGCACCACTATACTGACACAGTTGAACATATAGATAGGTGTCTTGATCAGAGTAATTAAATCAACCTTGAAAATGGCCATAAAGCTACTGGAAACCTTACCCGATGCTTTTTCAAACTCTTCCTTGGAAAGAGCCTTCTTTTTGGATTGTATTTCATTGCCACCGATAATTCCACCCAAATACATCTTTTCACTGAAAAGAACTACTGCAGCAAAAAAAACAATACTCGTCACTATTAAACCGACCAATCCGGTTAAAGCGGTCATGCTGTTGTCAACAAGGCTAATAGCAGCCCATCTGGACAATGGATAAAACCGCCCCAGCATATCAATCATATAACGGTTATCAGTAAAAAGCTTGGAATAGAATTCCTGCTCATTACCGAAAGGAATATTCATCATAGCTCTTTGTATAACGATTTGCAGTCCTAGAAACACAAACAGAAACAGAAACATGGAGACAACACGGATCAAATCCTTCTTGCCTTTGATGTTTGTGAACTTCATAATGGTGATGATGATGACCGAAGCCAATGACAAAGGAACCACAGGTGTCAACAGAAATACTACAATTGCTTTGAGATAGTAAATCAGCCCTCCACCTACCAGACTGTGGTTTATAATTAGTACCGGTATAATGAATATAGCCAAAACAAAATACTCAAACACCAGTAGGGAGATGAACTTTGAAATAATGATGCTTCTCCCTTTTACTGGAAGAGGTATCAGCATATCTGTATCCCTCGAGAAATAATAATAGGAAAGGACATAAGTCAATCCTAGAAAAAACACCATCAATACAGATGCATAGTGTGCAAGTGCAAGAAAATATGATTCCTGATTTATCATCAGAAAAGAGACCCCTACCTGCTTCATCAACCTTATATAAAGTAGATAGGCCGGCATCATGGCTATGATGACAAAAATGAACAACAATATTTTCCTAGCTTCCTTCATATTCTTGAATTGATTAAAATTCGCTGGATTGAGAGAATGCAGATTAAAGTTGTTAATTAGGCTCGCTCTGGTCAATATAAAGATTTCTCTCATTATTGTGTCACCTCCAGGAAGATTTTCTCGAGGGACTCCTCTCTGCCTGCTTTTGCTCTAAGCTCGGACATGTTACCCTCGGCGATAATCTGACCATTGTTGATAATGCCAATCCGATCACATATTTTTTCAGCTACTTCGAGGACATGTGTTGAGAAAAATACTGATTTTCCACGGTCGCACATCTCACGCATGACTTCCTTTATATTGAAAGCGGATTTAGGATCAAGTCCTACCATAGGCTCATCCAGTACAAACAAGTCAGGGTCATTGATCAAGGCACCTGTTAGTACGATTTTTTGCTTCATACCATGGGAGTATGAGTTGATCAGGTCATTAGCTGCATCCTCTAGACTGAATAATCTCAGATATTTTTCTATTCTCTGAGTGCGGTCTTCTTTAGACACATTATAGACATCCGCCATAAAATTCAGGTATTCTAGGCCTTTCAGCTTGTCATATATTTGTGGATTGTCAGGGACATAACCCATCTTCAGTTTTGCTTTAAGACTATCTTTATTTGTATCGAGTCCGTCCACAAGAATCACGCCGCTATCCTGTTTCAACAGACCAACAATCATTTTAATGGTGGTGGTTTTTCCGGCGCCGTTTGGGCCAAGAAAACCGTATATCTCACCCGGCTTCACTTCAAAAGAGATATTATCGACGGCCTTAGTAGCGCCTTTTGAGTAAGATTTTGAAAGGTTTTGAATTTTTAACATTTTTTCCTCCAGTTCTTGCTATCTAAGCATGAAATTTATTATATAATCCAATAATGGTGGATACACCTCATTCTTCACGAAGTATTCTTCGGGCGTCGGTGTTCCTTCACCAATAAACATCAGATGATTCATACCACTCCAGATTTGCAATGTGTAGTTATCCTTGTCATTGACAGCGTCATTTATTAATTCGAATTCACTAACAGGCACCTGATAGTCTCTATCTCCTTGAAAAACATAGACTGGTTTTTCAATTTGTCTGGCCATTGCTACCGCATCATAATTTGCAAGATCTTCCCAGTATGCTTTATAAGCGCCCATAACAGCCTCGTCAGCACCTATGGAGTCTGGATTCAGGGATTTCTCAGCCTGGATTGTCATATCATCGATATAGTCTTGCTCTTCCTTGGTAATCTCCCCATCGATCATAGCCAAATACTCGAGCTGATAAGGAATTATTTTGCCAAGGCTTGAAAAAATGCCAGCAGCTATAATGTAACCCCTTGCTTCAGGTGTCTTTTCTGCGATTCTTGGAATCAGGTAGCCACCAAGACTGTGTCCTAAAACAAAAATTCTATCCGTGTCGATGTAATCTAGGGTAGAGACATAGTCTACCGCTTCAGCGGCATCATCTATGGTCTCGTCATATACGGTCAGATCTTTCAGTCCAGCCATCTGAGTGCCATAGGTGAAGGTTCTCTTGTCATATCTCAGAACACTGATGCCTCTTTCAGCCATATAGTAGGCGATATCCTTGAAGGGTGTATTTAGTCCAACTGTTTCATTCATGTCATTGGGACCTGAACCATGAACGAGTACCAATACAGGATGTTTACCTGGAAGGGGATTCTCACCGTCTGATGAGGGAACGGTTATTTTACCCCTCAATGGCCAGTCATCTAGGCCAAACTCAACATCGATTTCCACTAAACCAGTTGGTTTTACTGAATCGATTTCTTCATCAAAAGTAAAGGGAGTAAAATTGAAACCAGCTATTAAACCTTCTTTATCAAACACAACATTGGCGTTCATTGATGAAGTTTCAAGAATCACACCGGTTGTGTAGAATCCATAGTCACCCTGGAATCGGGTTTCTGCTCCAACAAATTTTTCAAAGGGACCATATTTGGAATACATATCATCGAAAAAAGCCTTATAGGACTCTGGGTTGATGGCATTGGTCATTGTCTCATCATGCTGATAAACCGTATATGCCTTCTCATACTCTCCGTTAAAAAGACTTTCAAGATAAGCAGATCCTGTACCAGCGATATAAGCCTCGTCTACGATAAGCTCATCTGTCGGTGAGGTCTCACCCGATGAAGTCGTGGTTGTGACTGGGTCTTGATTTCTACAAGCTGTAGATAAAATAAGCGATGCGCATAGTATAAGTAATATTATTTTTTTCATAAAATCCTCCAGAATTTTTGTTAACTTTGAAATCAATCCCATTATACTACAGACAATTCAATAAATCATCCGATAGCGAAATTTATAATCATTATTTAATCGATTTTTAAGAATTGCCAAAATCTTCACAAAATTAATTAGGGTTTAATAAAAGACTGAAATTTGATATAATATCAGATGGATTCAGTGTTCAATATGATATAAGTAATATATAGGAGAAGTGAAATGGAAAAACAAATCAAATCGTTTATAAGGGTGAGAATGAGTGCACATGATGCGCATTATGGAGGACACCTGGTGGATGGTGCCAGGATGCTCAACCTGTTCGGGGATATAGCCACAGAGCTATTGATTATTAATGATGGAGATGAGGGCTTATTTGTGGCTTACGACAATGTTGAATTTACAGCACCGGTCTATGCAGGAGAGTATATTGAAGCAGAGGGCTGGATTACCAAAACCGGCAACACCTCAAGAAAAATGGAGTTTGTGGCCAGAAAGGTCATCGTTCCCAGAACGGACATCAGTGAATCGGCCTGTGATATTCTGGAAGAGCCAATCATCGTCTGCAAGGCAAGCGGCACCTGCGTTGTCACAAAAGAAAACCAAAGAAAAGGATAAAGCATAAATTAAGAAAATATTAATTGTAATTTGTTAAGATATATACTATCATTGACATGGTAAAGGTGGAGGTAATATGAAACAATTTTTAAAGATCTTTTCCATCGCGATGGTTGTATTCATGGTTATCGCTGGTGTTCAAGTGTATAGCATATATCAAAATATTTTAGGATACAATAATCGAGTTCCTTCATATGACGAAAATTGGCTGTCTGATTATGAAAATGATCTGGTTACTCTGGAATCATACGAAGCTTACATATCAGAGGGCAATCGCATCAACTTCCTGATTGTGGGCTTGGAAGATGTAAGAACAGATACAATCATTTTAGCTAGCTATAATATCAAAAGCAAAAAACTGGATATGATTTCTATTCCTAGAGACACCTACTATTACAAAGAAGGATTCAGGAGTGGTTATACATATGTGGCAAACTACAAAATCAATGCGGTATATAGCGGGAATGGGATTGAAGGATTGATTAGAGCAGTTGAAGATATCGTCAATATTCCTATACATCATTATATCACCGTGACTATGACCGGTGCCGCAAAAACTGTAGACGCCATGGGTGGTGTGGAGTTTGATGTACCATTTGATATGGTGTATGATGATATTTATGACAGCCCACCACTACATATCAATTTAAAAGCAGGCGAGCAAGTGCTTGATGGTGAGAATGCTGTTGATTTTTTGAGATTCAGAAAGAATAATGACGGGACCATATCATATGGTGATATTCAAAGAATTGAGCAACAACAGAAGTTCTTGGCAGCTGCTGCCAGGCAGGCCATTGGTATAAGATTTCCCTTGGTCGTAAAAGAAGTATTCGATGCCATGGAAACGGATGTGAAATTGTCCGAAGCGTTAACATATGCCACTTCAACCCTAGGGATGAAAACTGAGGACATCAACTTTTACACACTGCCAGGTGATGACGAATATATGCAAGGTGTTTCCTTCTATATGATGAATGGCATGAAGATTCAAAAAATCATATATGAAATTTATAACATTCCATTCGAAAAAGCAGGCAACAACTAACAGAACGTTATATATAAACCCAGAACTTGGGTTTATTTTTTTTATCATGTGATATATAATGATTTTACACATAATTTACATAACAATCCCCAATTTTGGCGTAATTCGTTATACAATAAGATATGAGATAGGATGGTGTGATATGAACAGTGTGAAAATCGGATCAATTATATACATAGGATCTACCGAAATCACCGTAACCATCAAGCAGATCAAAAAGAATGGTCTTCAGATGGTGGAAAAGGCGAGTCATAGCATAGCAATAGGTAAAGAAGCCTTTGAAACTGGAAAGATATCTGCTGACAAGGTTGATCGAGTTGTCGAGATTGTATCCAATTTCAAGCAGCTTTCATTGGAGTACGGTGCTGAGAGGATTATACTATTTGCATCTACGGCCATAAGAGAATCAGACAATAAGTATTATATAAGAGACAGGCTATACCAGGAAACAGGCATTGTTCTGGAAATCATTAGCGACTCGGAATTAAAGAACATCATTTTCATGTCCAATCTGAAAGTGTTAAAGGATGCGGATTATCTAAAAAACAATGCTATCATAACCTTCATAGGAAGTGGCAATCTCGGGATAGCATTTTATGAAGATATGTCAATTAATTTTTTACAAAATATAATGATTGGAACCATTAAACTCTACGAGATAGCTAAAAATGCAGACAAGTATTCTGACAAGATGAACATTATGGTTAAGGAACAACTCTACACCTATTTCAATTTTCTGCCCACATTTCTACCTAAAAGCAACATCAAAGATTTTATCGTTACAGGCAGGACTCTTGATACTCTCAAAGCATTATGTAATGCAGAGGACAAGGGTGACATCAGCTTCATATCAAAACCCGGGCTTGAGAGTTTTTACAATGAAATTGTTGCATTGAATGCAGACAGCATTGCTATCAAATACAATCTCAATAGGGAATTTGCCAATGAGCTGGTTATTGCAACTATTGTAATAGAAAACCTCCTAGAGATGACCGAAGCCGAAACAATAGCAGTACCAAACATCTTCTTTTTCGACATCATTTTTTATGAAATGATGCTGCCAAAGCAATATGAGGAAATTAGAACCCTGTTTTATAGCTATGCCATTGAATCATCCAGAAAATTGGCACAGATGTATAAGTCATATGGTCAGCATATCGAATTTGTTGAAGAAATGGCAAGTGCCATACTGAAAAAGCTTTCCAAGAACAACCGATTTAAGGAAAAAGAAGTTATATATCTAAAAATAGCAGTTATATTACACAATATTGGAAAATATATTAATCCAGACAAGCACTACTTGCATTCAAGCTATATCATACAAAAAACTGATATCATCGGTTTGAGTGAACAAGACAGAAAAATGATATCTCTAATTGTCAAATATCAATCCTATTTACTACCTACTGAAAAGGATGAAGAATATGCACAATTGAGTGCTGTGGAAAAAATTTCTGTGTCAAAGCTGTCAGCCGTGCTGAGACTGGCAGACGCTCTGGATAAGAATTATAGCCAGAAATTCAAAAACATTCATATCAAGCAGCAAAAGGGTTTGATGATTGTCGAGGTTGAAAGTAAGACCAATACCTATATCGAACAAATAAAATTCAACGAGTATTGCGACTTTTTCAAAGAGGTGTTTGGAATCGAAGTGAAATTAGTGATAAAGAGGGGAATATAATCCATGGATCACAATCAAGATCAAAAATATATCAACAGAGAGCTAAGCTGGCTTATGTTTAACGACAGAGTCTTGGAAGAGGCCTACGACAAAGATAGCAAGGTGTTTACAAGACTGAAGTTTCTAGCGATTACAGCCTCGAACCTTGATGAGTTTTTCATGGTCAGGGTTGCAGGCCTCAAGCAGCAAATGGCTGCCAAATACAGGAAAAAAGATATATCAGGAAAAACTCCAGAAGAGCAATTGAATGCTATTTATCTGGAAACTCAATTGATGATGAAAAAGATATATAGCTGTTTGAATAAATCATTGATGCCGAAATTAGAAGAGTCCGGAATCCGATTCAAAAGATACAGTGAATTGAATGAGAGACAAATCATTTATGCACGGGATTTTTTTGATGAATTTTGTTTTCCAGCCCTTACACCTCTGGCTATAGACTCAGGCAGACCATTTCCTTTGCTACAGACAAAGGGCATCAATATAGGCATAATGCTAAGATCAACAGATGAAGAGGAGCTATATGCTGTGGTAAAAGTACCGACTGTGCTGCCAAGATTTGTTGAAATTTACAGCGAGGAAGGCTCAACAGAATACATTTTTCTGGAAGAAGTAATTCTAAATAATCTGGAGAAGCTGTTTCTCGGCTATGAAATAATGGAAAAGTCGATTTTTAGAATTACAAGAGACGCTGATCTCGAGATCGACGGAGATGATGTAGAGGACTTGCTGCTTCAAATTGAAAAGAATATCAAGAAAAGAAAGTGGGGCGCAGCTGTCAGGCTTGAGATACAGAGCAAGGGCGACAAGAAAATCAGAAAATTTATCAAGAAAAAGCTGGAAGTGAAGGACGAGGAGACCTATGAAATAAATGGACCTCTGGATCCAACCTGCTGGTTTGAGTTCATAGAGAACAAGAAGTTTGTACACTTGCTGGATATGCTTCCCAATCCACAGGATTCCATTGATTTCTTCGGAGAGGAAGATCTGTTTGAAGCTATAAAAGAAAGGGATAGAATGTTACATCATCCATATGAATCCTTTTACAAAGTGCTGGATTTTGTCGAGAGGGCTGTGGAAGACCCTAAAGTTTTGGCGATCAAACAGACATTGTACAGGGTAAGCAACAACTCACCTATTATATCGAAGCTTATAAGAGCAGCCGAAAATGGAAAACAGGTCACAGTAGTGGTGGAGCTGAAGGCCAGATTTGAAGAAGAAAAAAATATCCTGTGGGCAAGAAAGCTAGAACAAGCAGGTTGCCATGTGGTATATGGGTTACCAGGACTTAAGATTCATAGCAAGGCATTGCTGATTGTCAGAAGGGAAGAAGATGGCATCCATCGGTACGTGCACCTATCAACAGGCAATTACAATGACACAACAGCCACGCTTTATGAAGACATCGGCTTATTTACCAGCAGAGAGGATATTTGCATAGATATATCCAATATGTTCAATATGATTACCGGTTACACAAAAGCGTTGCATTATAAAAAAATATTTGTTGCTCCTGGCAATTTGCGCACCGGATTTGAGTACTACATAGACAGAGAAATCAGAAATGTCAGAGCTGGTGGTGAGGGACATATCATAGCTAAGCTAAACTCGCTCATAGACCAAGGCATTATCGACAAGCTATACGAGGCATCCCAAGAAGGAGTAAAAATCGAGCTTATAATCAGAGGCATGTGTGCATTGAGGTCCCAAGTGAAAGGACTAAGTGAAAATATTACCGTCAGAAGTATCGTCGGGACATTCCTGGAACACAGCCGCATCTATTATTTCTATAACGGTGGAGATGATGACCTGTTCCTATCCAGTGCGGATTGGATGGAGAGAAATCTTGACAGAAGAATAGAAACACTTTTTCCAGTGGAAGAACAGTTACTTAAAGAAAGACTCCTGTGTTTCCTGGAAATACTGCTGGCCGACACCGAAAAAACAAGTATACAGTTGGAAGATGGAACATACAAGGACCTAGACAGAAGAGGCAAAGAACCTGTCAATGCGCAGGTGTTGATGCATCAAAAGGCAACAGATGCTATTAAAAAAGCCAAAAAGGATATGATGGGAATATGAAATATGGAATAATAGATATTGGATCAAACACATTCAGATTGATCATTGCAGAAATCAAGAACGACTCTTACTTTATCGTTGACGGATTCAAGGAGAGTGTGAGGCTTTCAGAGGGTTTAGACAGCAACAATATGCTGAATGAGGAAAAAATGACCTATGGATTAAAAACACTGAAAATGCTTGTGAACTACTGTAGGCAAAGTGGGTGTGAAGAAATCAGGGTTGTGGGTACAGCAGCCTTAAGAAAAGCCGACAATAGGGATATCTTTATTCAGAGTGCTAAAAGAGATATTGATATAACAGTTGAACTGCTTCCAGGAGAGATGGAGGCCGAATACGATTACGTGGGGTCTATAAATGCCATCAGTCTGGACGACTATCTGTTTATGGATATAGGTGGTGGTTCAACAGAGCTCGGGCTGGTTTTAGGTAGACAATTAACTGAGAGCATCAGCTTACCTTTCGGGGCTGTTGATTTGGCTGAAAAGTATAACCTGAAAGATAAACCGGATGACAAAGACATTAAAAAACTGGAGAAATATCTGTCAGAGCAGTATAAGAGCCTTGATTGGCTAAAAGAAGCAAAAAAACTGCCACTTGTAGGGATAGGCGGAACAATCAGGGAGATTGGAAAGATTCAAAAGCGAAAAGCAGAGTATCCGTTAAGTGCAATACATAACTATATTATCAAACCACAGGAGCTAGACGAAATATATAAAGCTGTGTCAAGTGTAAGCTTTAAGGATAGATGTGGTATAAATGGACTGGGAAAAGATAGGGCTGATATATTCGTAGGCGCATGTGGTGCAGTAAGACAGCTTGTGGATTATCTTAACAGCGATAGTCTCATTATCAGCAGGGATGGTCTAAGAGAGGGTCTTCTGTATGAAAAAATGGGGCATGGGATGGGCAACGTGACAGCGAATCCTTTGGAACTATCGGTAGAAAACATGCTGAAGGTATACGATATCGATCACGGCCATGCCTCACAGGTATTGTTTTTGTTTCGCAAGCTGTTTGAGGAACTTAGAGAGATTCACCAGATCAAAGAGGATGTAGATGAAATCATATATACAGCTAGTATGCTCCATGATGTCGGTAAGTTGCTAGATTATAAAAATCATCATGAACACACATTCTACATTATGCTCAATTCACTGCTCAGCGGTATCAGTCATAAAAAACAGCTGATGGCTGCTATAATAGCAGGCAACCACACGGACAGCAAATTGAAAATTGACCTAGATATGTACACTAAATTGCTGACAAAAGAAGAGCTTCAGACAGTAGACAGGCTTAGCATACTCATGAAGCTTGCGGAAGGACTGGACAGAGGATTGACTTCAAAGGTTAAAGATATCATGTGCAGATGCGTAGACAAATATGTCATCATCAAAACCATGAACTACGACGATATTTCTTTAGAGATCGCTTATCTAAGAACACTCGAACACGACTTCGAAAATGCGTTCAAGCTCAAGATGATTATTGTCTGATCCAAAAAACAAAAGGGACGGTTCCTTTTGTTTTTTGATGCTTAATAATAAGTTAAGATATGGCTGATATACTTGTTTTACTTGAAAAATAAAACGAAAAAAGTTATAGTCTATATATTGCAATAGAAAGGAAGGAGCCTACATATGCTGCAAAGTCTTTTACCTAAACTCCTTATTATACCAGCCATCCTCATAGCCATATCCATCCATGAATACGGTCATGCGTTAGCTGCGGTAAAGCTGGGAGATGATACACCACTGTATCAGGGAAGGTTGACCCTGAATCCGATAAAGCATCTGGATCCCATGGGATTTTTATTTTTGATGATTGTTGGATTTGGATGGGCCAAGCCAGTCATGATTAACCCCAGAAACTTCAAGAACCCAAGAAGAGATGATATAATCGTATCCTTGGCAGGCGTCACTATGAATCTTCTGACAGCTATTGCCTTTACACTAGTCATCAAATTTGTGGTTAATAACTTTTATAGCTTTCTTATCACTGAAGCAGGTCAGTATACCATAACAATGCTATATGCTGTAGTACAAATAAACATCGTCCTGATGATATTCAACCTGATGCCTATACCACCACTGGATGGCCATCACATTGCCCAAAGTATAGGTGGGTGGAGAGTCTATAATTTCTTCAGGCAGTACGAACAGATTATCAGAATAGGACTGATTCTGCTATTGGTTACAGGCTATATCGGCAGAATTATCGGACCTCCGGTCTATGGTATCACCAATTTCTTGTTTACAATTTTTAATGTTTTTTAGTTGAGGTACCATCAACAGGGTTCTTGGTCTAGACACCTTACAGGTCTAGACTTTTTTTCTTGATTTTTTCTCATTTAGTGGTTGAACAGTCTGAGAAATTGTGATATATTTTTTAAGATGTTAAAATAAAAGACAATTGTACACAAAATAAAAACAATTAATAGGTTTTTTCAAATTGGAGGGAATATGGAAACAGTCAAGATAGGTATTTTAGGAATGGGGACGGTAGCATCTGGATTGATCAATATAATGACGTCGAATCAGGACATAATCCAGCAAAAAACAAGCAATACTTTTGAGATAGTAAAAGTATTAGTCAAAAATTTGAACAAAAAAAGAGACGTAGATCTAGATCAAGCTAAATTCACTACAGATGCCCATGAAATAATTGGTAATGAAAATGTAGATATTGTAGTTGAATTGATTGGAGGCATTCACCCCGCCTTTGAATATGTGAGAGACGCCTTGATGAACAAAAAACATGTAGTGACAGCCAATAAGGCCCTAATAGCTACACATGGAGAGGAATTGGAGAACATTGCAAGAGATTATGGCGTAAGATTAATGTATGAAGCCAGCGTGGGCGGCGGAATACCAATCATCAACACAATGACAAATAATCTTTCTGTCAATGATTTTACAGAAATATCCGGTATTGTAAACGGTACTACCAATTATATTTTGACACAGATGACAGAAAGAGGTCTTGAGTTCGATCAAGCTGTAAAGGAAGCTCAAGAAATGGGGTTTGCAGAGGCTGATCCATCCTCGGATGTTGAAGGCGACGATGCTGCCTATAAAATAGCGATTCTTTCTTACATTGGATTCGGACAGAGGATTAGCCTGAACGATATACCAAAGGAAGGTATAACACATGTCTCCAAAGAAGATATCAAATATGCTGATGAGCTTGGCTATGTTATAAAACTGATTGCATCATCACAAAAAAGAGATAATGAGATAGAATTGAGAGTTCATCCAACTTTTATACCCAAAACACACCCTCTAGCAACAGTGAAAAATGAGTTCAATGCAGTTCTCTTGAAAGGCAACGCTGTCGGTGAAGTGATGCTCTATGGCAAGGGAGCTGGTTCTATGACTACAGGAAGCGCTGTTTTGGAAGATATTATAGCGATTGTCAAAGAAAAATCGACTCAATCACAGCAACTACTTAAACCCTCATCAAAAAAATATCAGATTGTCAACAAAGGCTACAGCCAATACTATATACGTATGGATGTTGTCGATAAACCCGGTGTATTGGGTTACATATCCAATATTTTTGGGAAAAACAACATTAGCCTAGCATCTGTGGTACAGAGATATAAGCATGATTTGGTGGCTCCTTTGGTTTTTATCACCCATGAAGTGGAAAGAAAGAATATTGATGATGCATTGCAGGAAGTCAGAGCATATAGCAATGTTTTAAAGATTGCCAGTATTATAACGGTTGAAAAACAACTTATATGAAGAGTATAATGGATTCAGAGATTAAAAATACCTAAAAATAAGAGGTGGCTATCATAAGCAAAAGAATCAAAAATATCACCCCATCAGCAAAGATACAGCAGTCCCCTAAAATTGCGGAATTAAAAAAACAAGGTGTTCAAATCATTGGATTCAATGTTGGTGAGCCTGACTACAACACACCCAATAACATCATCAAAAAAGCAGAAGAGGCATATCATCTAGGTTTGACCAGGTATACACCAGCAGCTGGCATGATAGAGCTTAGAGAAGAGATTTGTAGAAAATTCAAAAAAGACTATGGTTTGGATTATACACCAAAAGATGTTGTTGTCTCATCGGGTGCCAAGCAATCCCTGACGAATGTCTTTATGGCTATAGTGGATCCCGGTGAAGAAGTCATCGTACCCACACCTTGCTGGGTCAGCTATGTCGAAATGATTAAGCTAGCTGAAGGCATTCCTGTTTTGGTTTCGTTGGAGGAAAAGGACGGATTTAGACTGGATGTGGACAAGATAAGAGAAAGCATCACAGAGAAGACAAAAGCCATTATCATCAATTCACCCAGCAATCCGACTGGAGCTGTTTACAGCGAGAAAGATCTCAGACAACTTGGCCAACTAGCGATAGAGCATGACTTCTATATCATATCAGATGAAATATACGAAAAGCTGATATATGATGGGGAGCAAAATATTTGTGTAGCTGCCCTATCCCCTGAAATCAAAGAAAAAACCATAACCATCAATGGTGTGTCCAAGGCTTATGCCATGACTGGCTGGAGAATTGGGTATGCTGTCGGTCCAACACAAATCATCAAAGCGATGACTGATTATCAGGGTAATACAACCACAAGCCCCAATACACCGGCACAGTATGCCTCTATCGAAGCGCTGGCAAACTCCGATGAGTCCGTAGAAACCATGAGACTCGAGTTTGATAAAAGAAGGCAATACATAATCAATAGAATCAATACTATGGAGAATATCCATTGCAGCACACCAAAGGGTGCTTTTTATGTCATGCCAAATGTAAAATATTACTATGGCAAAAAATACAAAGATTTCACAGTCAACAACTCCCTTGACATGGCAAACTATCTTTTGGAGGAAGCTAAAATAGCTGTTGTTACCGGTGCTGCTTTTGAAGCACCTGAAAATATTCGTATCTCGTACTCCAATTCTATGGAAAATATCATAGAAGGAATGAATCGATTGGAAGAGGCACTAAAGAAACTTGAATAATTTGCATAATAAACAGGGCTCTGAAATCTCAGAGCCCTTAAATTTTCTAATTTTTTTTAGCAACTTCTGCCAGCATATCCCATGATATCGACAGCAAATCCTTTTCTTAGGAATGAATTGGTATAATCCACGGTAAAACCGGGGTAGTTCATCAACTCTTCTCCAACTAGGAAGGTTAAACCATCCTGTTCAAATGTTTCATCAGTTTCCTTTTGTTCGTCCAGAACAAGCCCTAATCTAGGGCCGCCTCAGCCAAAACCTGCTATATTGACACGAACTGATTTAGTAGTTTCTTCTTTTTCTTTCAGTACTGCTTTTAAAGCATCTACTGCTTCTTGCGACACTTCTAATTTCATTTTAATTGTTCCTCCTTATTAATTATTACTTTCCACTAGCATATTATACATTGTTTCCATCTGTTCAATAGTCATTTTTCCTCTATAGCCTGTAACAGCCACACCGTCTTTGTTTATACCTATCGTCAGAGGAATGGAATTAGCACCATATAAAGCTGCGATTCTCGAATCCTTATCTAATAAGACGGGAAGGTCAATACCTGCTTCTTCTAGGTAGCTACTGGCTTTTTCTGCTGTTTCCTGAACATTTATTGCAAGAACAATAAAGTCATCATCCATATATTTCTCATGAAGTAATTGTAAATCAGGCATTTCATCTACGCAGAAGGGACACCATGTAGCCCAAAAGTTCAACAGAACATTTTTCCCCTTGAGATCAACTAATCTGACAATATTGCCATCTAGATCCTCCAATTCAAATTCAGGAGCGTAAACAACCTCTCTCACAGGTTCCTCTGTTTCTAATTCTTCATTTGTCGGCTCGCTGGTCGTTGGTGATGACGCTGTAGTGTTGGTGGGTGCCTGCGCTGTTGTACACGATGCAAGTACCAGTGACAGTATAAGAATCAGCATTAAAGTAATCAATTTATTTCTTTTTTTCATTTTATCACCGCCTATAATAAGTATCCAATTAGTGAAACCAATCTATTGGTATAGACCAACACACCCAATGCTATGAGCATTATACCGCCAATTTTATTCATTATACCAGAAAAACGTTCGATTTTCGCTAAATTACTTGTAAATTTTCCAATAAACAAGGATGCCAGTAAGAACGGAACAGACAAACCTGCTGAATAAGCTATAAGCAATTTCACACCTTCGCCTAATGTTTGCTGTGTGCCTGCAAAGACTAGGATAGAACCCAATATAGCTCCGATACATGGTGTCCATCCGGCTCCAAATGCAATGCCTAGTAGCACAGACCCGAAATAACTATCCACGATTCTTGGGAGCTTCAATCTTTTTTCTCTTCTTAAGAAATCAATTTTGAGTATATCGAGCATGAAGAGCCCGAATAGAATGATGATAACACCGCTGATTCGCCTGAAGGTCAGAACATTAAAGGATAAAAACCTGCCAACAGTTGTTGCGGAAGCCCCTAATAGAATGAACACAATACTGAATCCAAGTATGAATCCGGTGGTTCTGTAAAAAGGCTTTAGCCAGGATGTATTTTTGTTATCAGTAATTGATCCTGAGATAAATGACAAATAAGCAGGAATCATAGGTATGATACAGGGCGAGAAAAAAGACACAATTCCTGCCCAAAATGCTATTACTATCGATAAATCTGCCATATAGTCACCATCCTTCTTAAGAATATAACATACCCCATGGGGGTATGTCAAGTTATTTCCAATTGATTATCATCACTCAAACCTGTTCACGTATTCATTACTTCTTAACCTGCTTTTCTCAAGGAATTGATAAATAGCATCCGAATCCTTATCAATTAGTGCCTTTTTTACTAACTCCATATTATCATTAAAAGCGGTAATCTGGTCGATGAGAAAGTCACTGTTTTGCATGAAAGCATCGGTCCATAAATCTGGATTGATGTTTGCGACCCTTGTGGCGTTTTTGAATGAACCACCTGAAAAAAGGTCAATATCATTAGAAAAATTGTCGTTGTTAACAATGGAAACAGCAATCACGTGCATCAACTGGCTGGCATAAGCAATCATTGAATCATGGGTGTCTATATCTGTCCTATAAACCTTAGAGCATCCAAACCGCCTCGCCATCTGTTCGACCAACTTGATGTTTTCTTCCTTATTCTTAGTGGTAGGTGTTATAAGATAGCTGTTGCCGTGAAATATCTTTTGATCGGCATATAGGAATCCTTTGAACTCATTTCCAGCCATTGGGTGACCAGGGACGAAATCTAAATCGTCTCGAATGATGTTGACGATCTCATTGACAATGTTTCTCTTCACACCTGCGGCATCAGTGATGATACTGCCAGATTTGAACAAAGCCATATGATCTCTAATAAAATCAATAATATCAGATGGATAGATGCACATAATCACCAAATCAGATTGGGGCAATATGTCTTTTGGATTCGTGCTTCCCTTTTGAATAACACCCAGTTTCTCAGCAGCGATGAGGATATTTTCGTTAATATCGATGGCAAAGAGATTTTTTGGTCTGATATAATGATTGATCGCTATGGCGTAAGAACCACCTTCCATACCTAGTCCAACAATGGTTATATTCATATCACTAAAATTCATAGCTTCACCCTAATTCAATATCTTGTTTTCTAATTCAAGGTATTTTTCCAGCTTTTTCATCAGACAATCAAATTTTTCTGGCTTGATTGATTGATCACCATCACACAATGCATTGTTTGGATCATTATGCACCTCAATGATTAGACCATCTGCTCCAGCTGCAACTGCTGCTTTTGACATAGGTTCCACCAACGACCAAATACCTGTTGCATGGCTTGGATCAACAATGACAGGCAGATGTGTCTTGCTCTTGAGAATTGGAACCGCACTCAGGTCAAGGAGATTTCTAGTTTCTCCCTGGAAGCTTCTTATTCCTCTTTCGCAAAGGATAACATTGCTGTTTCCTCCTGCCAATATATACTCAGCAGACATCAGCAGTTCTTCCAGAGTAGCGGACATGCCGCGCTTTAGGAGGACAGGTTTTCTCAGCATGCCAACTTCTTTAAGCAAGTCGAAGTTTTGCATATTTCTAGCCCCTATTTGGATAACATCAACCATTTCATGATACTTTTCTAATTGACTGACAGACATAATTTCCGTTACGATAGGAAGGCCGGTTTCTTTTTTTGCCTCAATGAGTATATTAAGACCTTCAGCACCCATTCCCTGAAAGCTGTAAGGTGAAGATCTTGGTTTAAAGGCACCACCTCTCATCATTCCTGCCCCAGAAGCCTTAACGCTATTTGCGATAGAGACCATCTGATCTTTACTTTCCACAGAACAAGGACCGGCAATAACTGAAAAGAAACCACCACCGATTTTGTGTCCACTTACGTCTATCACCAGATCATCGGGATTAAATCGACGATTGGCTTTCTTATAAGGTTCTTGAACAAAAACAACCTTGTCGACGATGGTTTGAGCTCGTAGCATACCCGGATCCAATATGGACGTATCGCCTACCAGTCCAAAAAGATAATGATTTTCCCCAAGAGACTCGTGAATATGAAATCCCTTTTGCTCCAAGGATTTTTTCAATAATTCAATTTCTTTGATGTCTGCATTCTTTTTAAAAACAACTATCATTTTCATACCCTCCTATTTTCTATCAAAAAAGGACTCTTAACGAGTCCTCTAAAATCAATATTTCTATCGAGATGATACAACTAACCCATTATCTAAACAACCTTCTATTCAATTGCACCTAAATTGATCTTCGCTATAATAGCCAAGATAATAAGCATAATATGTGCAATTGTTAAGACTTGATTGTCGATTAATCATTGTATTCTCCCTAACATTATTAAAAGAATTATAACACAATTGAAATGATAGTCAATCATTATTTTGAAAATAAGTCCATTTTTGCAATACGATCGAAAGCCTCTTTCAATATTTCAACACCAACTGTGCATGCAATCCTCACATATCCTTCGCCACATTTGCCAAAAGCGTTACCCGGGATGGTCAATACATGAGCTTCTCTTAAAATCATATCGGAAGCATCCATTGATGTCAGACCGGTTTTTCTGATGTTGACAAACAGATAGAAGGTTCCCTTAGGTGGCAACACAGACATATTGGGAATGTTGTTGATTCTTTCTGCAGCATACATAACCCGTTTTTTATACTCCTCTATCAAACCGGGTTGAATGATGTGCCTGTTACGTAAAGCATAGATTGCAGCCCTTTGAGATATAGAAGGGGCTGTAAATACAACATTCTCATTGATTTGCTGTACAGTACGGATGATGTAGTCAGGTGCTATGATGTTACCGATTCGCCAGCCTGTCATGGCGTAGTCTTTAGAAAAGCTGTTGATGGTGATGGTTCGGTCTCTGACAGTATCATTTGTGATCATTGGTATAAATGGCTCAGAAAAGCTGTATGCTCCATATATGTCATCTGCAATTATGATGAGGTCATGCTTTATAGCCAATTGAGCGACCTTCTGCATAGTTTCCCTAGTAAAACAGGCACCTGAAGGATTGTTAGGCGTGTTGACGATGATTGCCTTGGTCCTTTCATTTATAAGTTGCTCAAGTCTTTCGACATTAATCTGAAAATCCTCTTCCTCCAAAGTATCCAAGACTGTTGGGATGCCTCGAGCCAATTGGATCTGCTGAACATAAGGTGTGAAATAAGGTGCGTGTATGATGACCTCATCACCATCATCAAGTATTGCCTCCAGCACGAGATACATGGCTAGGCATCCGCTGGCAACGACCATGATTTCAGTATCATCCAATACAACACCGTAATCTTCTTTGTAAGTCTTTAATATTTCAGCTCTTAGCTCCGGGTCTCCTCTAAAATCCGTATATTTCGTATGTCCCGCTTTTGCATCCAGAAAGGAATGCTCGATAATCAAATCATTTGTAATGATATCAGGATCTCCGAGACTTAGATTGATTACATCATCGAATCCTTTAGACAGCTCGTCGACCTTCCCCATTGGTGTTGATTGATCAATCCAGTAACGCTTTGAAATAAATCTGTGTTTCATGGATTCCCTCCGTTTAAAATCATACATATCTTTAAATAATATTAGCATTCGATATTAGACAATGCAAATTTATTTCCCTCAACTAAACCATTGTAATAAATATATCGTCGTTATATACTAGTAATAGTACTAATATATCAATCTAAAAGCTGGAGGCGGAATGGAAAACACAAATGAAAGAATCTATAATATTATTACACAGAGAATCTTGAACCTAGAATATAAGCCCGGTGATATTATTGAGGAAAAGAAAATAGCAGAGGAGTTTAACATCAGCAGGACACCTGTTAGGGAGGCCCTACTGAGATTATCCAATAAATCCATGATCAATATGATCCCCAGAATAGGAACATATGTGACGCAAATTGATATCAAAGAGGTCAAAAATGCTTATCAGGTGAAAAAGAAGCTAGAGGCCTTTGCGGCTGAGTTGACAGCGGAGTTCGCTTCAGAAAAGGATGTCCAGAGACTCATGGAGATATCTGCGGAAATGGACACCTATCTTGGTAGCAGCGATTACCTCAAGTATATTGAAGCTGACTATGAATTCTTTAGAATCATCCGAGATAACTGCAGAAATGAACTGCTAAGAGATACCCTAGAAGACTGGAACAATATTATCGTTCGATTCTTAAGATATATACAGTATGTCTGTGAGAATCCTAAGTGGCATGCCCAATCATTAAGCAGCATAGCCATGGCAATCAAAAATAAGGACGCGGAAACTGCATATAAAGAGACAGAGTACCTCGACTCTGTCTATGTAAAGAAACTTTTCAATACTTATTTTGGTTAGAGATACTTGTCTATTTCTTCAAACAGCTCTTGTTTGCTTGGTATTTCGCGTATTGCTGAATGAAGCCTTATTGATGGAAAATGGAAATCAATTTTAAAAAACTACCACACGGTAGTTCAGACTGCTGACAAAGTCAAAAATTACGAAAATGTAAGAAAGAGAATTCTCGGAAAAGAGGATTCTTTTTCAGTTTTTTGGTATAATATAAGTATCAAAAAGCGGAGGAAATCAATGCTTACAAGGAATGATAACATAC
>JAHRFV010000141.1 GCA_019084435.1 Dethiosulfatibacter sp. | reverse complement strand
TCCAATCTCCGTAGTCAAAGCTTTTTTAGACAAGATGGCTGCCTTTTCAAAGCTTCCACCTATTCCGATACCAATCACTATCGGTGCACAAGGATTGGGACCAGCTTTTTGGAGACACTCCATTACAAAAGATTTCACACCCTCAACACCATCAGCTGGTTTCATCATCCTGATTTGGCTCATATTTTCCGATCCAAATCCCTTGGCAGCAACTGTAATCCTGACATTGCTTCCTCTCGTGAATTCATAATGAACTACAGCAGGTGTGTTATCATTGGTATTTTTGCGAATAAACAGAGGATCATCCACGATGGATTTTCTCAGATATGCCTCCTCATATGCGTCTCTCACTCCCTGATTGATTGCATCCTCAATAGGCTCGCCTGTAAAGCATACTTCATGCCCTATTTCTATAAAAACCACAGCTATACCCGTATCTTGGCACATAGGTACCAGATCAGTTCTGGCAATATGATCGTTTTCTATTATCTGCTCGAGAACGTATTTGGCTGTCTCGTTGTCCTCGTTCTCTTTCGCTGCATCCAGTATAGCCAGCATTCGATCCCCTATATCATAACTGGATTGAATAAATAATGATTTGACTGTATTCTTTATTTTGATTGTATCAATATTTCTCATTTATAACCTCCAGCAAAATTCTCAAATCTAAGGTTAGGTTCAGCATTTAGACTATAATCAGCGAACTCATTTTTGAGAAATCTATAGTATCCTGCACAGGCAATCATCGCACCGTTGTCCGTACATAGAATGCTTGGAGGATAAAGAAACTGCAGACCATTTTTTTGACATTCCTCTCCCATAAGTTCTCTAAGCCTGCTGTTAGATGCTACGCCACCTGCCATTGCAATCGTATTGACGCCAAATCGTTTTGCCGCGTCCATAGTCTTTGAAACAAGAACTTCCACAACAGCTTCCTGAAAGCTTGCCGCTACATCTGCCACATTGATTGTTTCGTTTTTCATTCTCATGCTGTTCTGATAGTTTAGTACCGATGATTTTAGCCCACTGAAACTGAAATCCAGAGAATCCTTTTCCAAAGTCACTCTTGGAAATTTAATCGCATCTCTTTTTCCATGCTTTGAAATCTGATCAATTAATGGCCCACCGGGATAACCCAATCCAATAGACCTGGCAACCTTGTCAAAAGCCTCTCCTGCTGCATCATCCCTTGTCATGCCAATGACTTCGTAAGAACCGTAATCCTTCAGTAATACAAGGTGTGTATGCCCACCAGATACAACCAATGTAATGAAAGGTGGTTCCAGTGTTTTATGGGCAATATAATTTGCAGAGATGTGGCCCTCAATATGATTGACTGCAACTAGAGGTTTATTAATGGAAAAAGCCAGTGCTTTAGCAAAATTAATGCCAACAAGCAGGGCTCCAACTAAACCGGGACCGTAGGTCACTGCAACGGCGTCTATATCCGTTAAATCTATTTTAGCAGCTGTCAGGGCTTCCTTGAGTACCTGACTTATAACAGAAATGTGGCTTCTCGAAGCTATCTCAGGAACCACTCCTCCGTATACCTTGTGGGTGTCTATCTGTGAATTGATGATGTTTGTTAAAACTTCCTTACCATTCTTTACAATTGATATTGAAGTCTCATCACATGATGTTTCTATTCCCAATATTATTATATCTTTCATATCATGTCCTCAATTTTTGTGAATTCAGCAGCCAGGATATTTCCCATCAAAAATGTTCTTTTTGATTCTCTCAAATAACAGTAAGCACTAATCCTGTCTCCTTTCATGCTCAAAACCCTTATATCCCGTTCAGTGATTGTGCCTTTGTTATCGTAGACAATTCGTATCATTTTATTGTCTTCCAATGATTTTTTAACAAAATATTCTATCATGAACTCACCATCCCTAAATGCGTTTAGACATTATATAAGCATGTTCAGTCGGTTTTATGTAGTAGTCCTTTCTGACGCCTATTATGTCAAATCCATTGGCCTTGTAGAGTTTCAGAGCAGCCTCATTGGATTGTCTTACCTCTAGTGTGACTTCTTTAATGTTTTTGGTCTTTAAAGCCTCAATAGATTTATTCAGAAGATAACTGCCGTAGCCACTGTTCTGAAAGGGTTTGTCGATTGCTAGATTATTTATGTTTGCATTATCCAATACCAGCCACAAGGAAATATAGCCTACCATTTCATCGTCTTTACATAGACACAAAAAATGAGTGTCTTGATTTAGTATTTCTGAAACCAGCATATTAATTGTCCATGGATTATCAAAACACCGGTTTTCTATTCGTAGAAGGTGACTTAGATTATTGATGGAACAAGCTCGAAGTGTAAGATTTTCCTTATCATTTGTCATTAATTAGATTCCTTTCAGCCTGAGATGGTCTCAGATAATTTGGTACATAATCTTTTGAGTTTACATAATTACCTTCAAGAAACCTTTTATACCCCAAAAAGCAAAGAGAGTATGCCTTTATAACATCATCGTAGGATGAAGAAATAAAGCAGACTTTTTCATTGTCGAAAAACGTGGTGATTATTCGTTCCAGGTTTTTTTTTGCGCCATCTCCTACAACTGTTGCTTTATCACTGCCACTAATCATAGTCTGCAGCAAAACATCTATTGTGGTTAATTGAGGCGCCTCAATACACGTCATTATATTATCCTTATACAGATATGTACCATAATAGACTCGATCTCCTCTGGCATCTATTATCGCATATATTGGCATATTCTCCGTCTTAATGCTATAAGCCAGAGCTTCAGTTGAGGTCAGACTCACTATAGGAATATCTTTCTGATAAGCAAATCCTTTTGCCAAAGCAGCCCCAATACGAAGCCCGGTATAAGATCCAGGTCCCTCATCTATAGCTATGAGGTCGATGTCATTTATAGTCAAACCAAGAGAATCCAAAAGTTCCGCAATTAAAGGCATCAATTTTTCAGAGTGAGTTAATCCATGGTTCAGGGTATATTCACCCATCAATCTGTCATCTGATGTTACTGCACAGCTTGCAGCAGTGTTTGAGGATTCAATTCCTAAAATAATCATAGTCTTCCAGCTCCCTTACCAAACAATCGAAGGTCTTTCCCTTACCCAAAAGAGTCACTTCTCTTTTATCAATATCAATACCGGTTTTTAGTATAATAGAAACAATACTTTCAGGCAGAATAGCTTTAATTCTATCAGCCCATTCGAGTACAAAAACACCATCCGAATAAATATAACGCTCTATGTCAACTTCATATGCCTCATCCAGTGAAGCCAATCGGTAAGCGTCCATATGGTAAAATTTGACATCGCCTTCGTATTCCTTAACAATGCTGAAGGTAGGGCTGGTAATGGTTTCTTCTATATTCAAGTGTTTTCCAATAAACTTTGTTAGTGTTGTCTTCCCTGCTCCCAAATCACCATCAAGACATATAGTGGAGCCCGGTGTGGAACAATGTGCAATCAGCTTCCCCAATTTCTCTGTTTCCTGGAGATTTTTCAAGTAAAATGTTATCATTTTAACCTTCCCGTGTTATCAATGTTTTGACTAAATACATTATACATACATTAACTGTTAACATCAATAAAAACCGCCGTAGCGGTTTTCATTTGATATGCTTTCTTTTAAGTTCTATTACTTATGCAATATTGGCGACACTTTTTTATAAATCAATATGGTAACCGCTGAAACCGCTATACCCTTTATAAGATTAAACGGTAAAACAGCATACAATATCAACGTTTGAAGACTTGTAACTGAATTGTTCAGTGCGTTACCCATGTCTACAAAGAATTGAAGTGGAACACCATAGACTTTCGCATAAACTGGTAATAGAACAAAATAATTTGCCAGGGATGCAAATATAGCCATAGTTACTATTCCAATCGTCAACCCGATTATAGCTGATTTCATGGTTTTGTTTCTGTGGTAAATCATTGAAGCCGGTACCACTAATGAACAGCCTATCAAGAAATTGGCTGCTTCTCCGACGCCACCAGTCATGGTTCCGTTGAGAACGAGATTCAACAAAATCTTGATGAATTCAATAATGATTGCTGCGACTGGCCCTAAGGCAAAACCACCAATGAGAACTGCTACTTCACTGAAATCCAGCTTGTAAAAATTTGGTGCAAACCATAACGGTGTCTGAAGAAGCATCAATACACCGGCTACTGCTGAAAGCATGGAAATCTTTGTAAGAACTTTTACATGCCCTCTCTTTAAAACGCTTGTCTTGTCTGACATCTTACTACCTCCAAATCTGATTTTTTCAGAGGATTAAAAAAACCTCTGAAGTCCTCAGAGGCAAATAGCGATAGAAAAAAAATACGATCTCCTATCATCCAGACTATACTGTCGGTACTGGAATCTCACCAGTTCAACCAAAAAGGTTCGCGGACTTTACCGCCGGTCGGGAATTTCACCCTGCCCCGAAGA
The DNA here is from genome assembly GCA_019084435.1 of Dethiosulfatibacter sp. The sequence continues at coordinate 992 of JAHRFV010000141.1, read as the reverse complement.
ATCTAAAGTAATTATACCACTTCAAAATCAATTGTCAATAAAAAAACAAAAGAAAAAGCAAAAAGAGTTGGGCATTCTTTTTGCTTTCGGATCGGTTTTTTTATATATCAGTCTTGACTTAAAGTCGTTTCGTCTGTTTTTTTACCAACTAATTTAACAAATATATAGATACCTACAAAACCAAAGGCCAGTCCGAGAATATCGCCTGCGAAGCTTTCAAGGAAGCCAACGATCAGATAGGATATCATAGCGAAGCCAGCGCCCGTCAACGCATAAGGTATCTGTGTCTTGACGTGGTCCATGTGATCGGCTCCTGATGCCATTGATGACATGATGGTCGTATCCGATATAGGTGAACAATGGTCTCCGAATATGGATCCGGATAAAACAGCACTCAATGTTGCGAGAACCAATGGTGAAGTGGTAGGATCTCCTGTCACATAGGCTGTAGCCAATGGAACTGCCAAAGGCACAACAATCGCCATAGTTCCCCATGATGTACCGGTTGAAAACGCAACCAGACATGATATACCAAATACCAGTATCGGTAGAAGAATGGAAGGTACAGTCGTTGAGACAACTTGAATCAAGAAGTCAGCAGTACCGACATCACCTACAACACCACCGATTGACCAAGCAAGGATCAATATGATAGCTGTGATAAGCAAGGATTTGCATCCCTCAACCCAGGCATCTAAGACCTCTCCAATATTCATGATTTTTCTACCCCAAGCCATAACACCTGCAACAATGCTACCTAGTACAGCAGACCAAATAAGCACGACCGAAGCGTCAGCATTTCCGAATGAGCCTCTGATGTCTGAGAACGGTATGCTACCTTCGCCAATTACCCAGCCGTTGTACCATAATCCAAAGAAAGTTGCTAAAATAAGAACCGCAATAGGCACTACCGCATTAGATACCTGCAACTTGATTTCTCTGTGATCTGCAAATTCTTCAGTGTCAAGATTGGACATTGGCTTAGCATTATC
>JAHRFV010000061.1 GCA_019084435.1 Dethiosulfatibacter sp. | reverse complement strand
CAATAAAGTATTGTTAATATATGCTAAAGCATTAAATTTGCAAAATTCAACACACTTCCGACAACCTGTACATAAACTTGCCTGAACCTCAGGTATTTTTACATAAACTGTTTCAGTTGAATGAATATCGGGTTTAAAAAACAAGTGTCCGTTTGGTTCTTCTACGTCACAATCGATGTAGACCGATTCAGGTGCGATAGCCGCCAGATTGACTGCTAGAAGTGTTTTACCCGTTCCTCCCTTTCCGCTCAGTACCGCTATTTTCATGTTACTAACCTCCATGTCCATGAAAGCCGGGATGAATGTCATTAAGCAGATCCAACTTTCCATCTTCCCAAGCCTTCAAATTATCCGATATCGAATGATCAATCGATTTATACATGCGGATTTTGGCTACGTTTATAGCATCTGCCGCATTTTGACCACATCTCGGTGTGATTAACACTTCAACTTTTTTATCTACTAGGATTTGTGCAGCTTTGATACCGGCGCCTCCTTGACTTGATGCGGCACCATTATCTATGAACTCAACGTTTGTCGTATCAGTATCGTATATTGCGAAAAATGGTGCCCGAGCCAATGACGCATAAACATCCGTTGATAAGCTATTTTTACCTGCTGGAACTGCAATTTTCATTTAAGTTACCTCCATTTTGTTCTATCAAGTGACCAATCTTTATTTTTCCTGTTGGTCTATTTGATTGTTAATCTCCTTTAGCCTTCTCTCCAACAATTCTTTCTGTTCTTTCAACGAAACTGTTTGCTGTTGAAATACAGGTGCACCTGCACCATAATATCTAGAATATCCTCTTCTGCAGTTAAAGCCTGTTCTTCGTCCGTAACCAACACCATAACCATATTGTGTGTAATCTGCACCATTGCAGATTCCCATACCTCTACCTGTCATTGCTCCTTGACCCATGGGTCCGGTTCCATCTCTTCTTGGCATTTTTTTCACCTCCTAATAATATTTGACATATGTCGCTTTCAATTATTATTATACTCTCATTGCGACATATGTCAATAACTATTTTGCAACTTTTTCTCTTATGTCATTTTTTTGTATTTTCAATCAATCAACAGGGTTCTAAGGTTCAGATGGTGTTTGAAACACCACCTGAACCTTAGAGACCGTTATCCAGGGACTCTACAGTGCTTATCACTTATAGAAGTGGGAGTCTTAGCATTGTTAGTCATCGGACAAAAAAATCAAGACACAATTAAGTATTAATTGTGTCTTGATATCAGAAAATTCAATGCTATTAGATTATTTATAGTCTTTCTCAGATTAGCATATTTCAATCGTAAAGGTGAATTTTGTAATGCCATTTTGCTGACTTTCTACATTTATACTGATTCCATGCCTGTCAGCTATATGTTTTGCTATTGCGAGACCCAAACCTGTTCCTTTTCTGTTTTTTTCATCATCCGATTTATAGAATCGATCAAAAATATGAGGCATGTCCTCTTCTGCTATGCCTGTTCCATAATTTGCTATGGATACATGACAAAGTTGTTTTTCAGATGCTAGTGTTACTTCTACTTGCTGCGACTCGTCGGAAAATTTGACTGCATTGTCCAACACGATTAAAAACATCTGCCTTAATCTTCCGTAATCACCTATCACACGAAAAGCTATTTCAGGTGTTTCGTAAACTATTTTGATTTGCATATCTTCAGCTATATGCCTGATTGATCGCACAGCATCTTCAACAACTTCTGGAAGATTTAGTTCACTTTTTTCAATGACATAGTCAGGATTTTGAAGACGGGAAAGTTCTAACAAATCATTAACCATCCGCTCCAGATGAATACTCTCAGACAACATCTCTTTGTGATAGTTCTCAACTTTTTCAGGCTCGTTGACAACACCGTCGCAAAGCGCTTCCAGCGATCCCCTTAAAACAGTGACTGGTGTTCTAAGCTCATGAGAAATGCTTGAAATATAATCCTTTCGCATTTGCTCAAGCTGAGCGCTTTCTTTTGATGCTGTGTTCAATTTTTG
>JAHRFV010000076.1 GCA_019084435.1 Dethiosulfatibacter sp. | reverse complement strand
ATATTGCTTAATAAGTGACGTTACCATATCTTTCTCTATTCTGTCTTCTTTGACTGTGAGTTTTACGATGCTTGCCCTTTTCGGCGAGTTGTAATCTATTACTAGCTTGCAGGTTTTGTTATTGAAGCTTGTCCACTCAATCTTCTTTATTGCTTCCCATCTGATTAGAATGTTGTTCTTGATGATACCCGCTTCCGTTATAATAGTCCTGCTCAAAGAATTGATTGATACAGCTAGAAACAATACTAATGTGGCAAAAAATTGTGTAAATTCAATTTCAGTGACTGTTAAACCCGCCTGGTGTCTTCCATATAACGAGTAACCCATCATAATCAACATCATGATTACCACAACACTCACTAGATTCATTGTTCTGTTGTCCACCAATAGTGTATAAAGCACTTTTCCTCTCTCTCTTCTGTTTACAATTTTGTTCTTGATGTTATAGAAGAATATAACCACACCAAACAATAGTAGTCCTTGATAAAATACATTCATACTTCTCTCCTGTTTAAGTTATTATTGATCCATCTGTTAAATCTTCCAAAGTTGATACCAGTGATAGTTTTTTGCCTTTAGAAGCTGCAAGAACCATACCCTGAGATTCAACTCCTCTTAATTCTACTGGTGCAAGATTATATACCATGACAACTTTTTTACCTACAAGCTCATCAGGTTTATACCACTTGGCGATACCTGATACAACCTGTCTTTTTTCGTCCCCTACTTTTAGTTGCAGCACGAGTAACCGGTCCGCATCGGGATGAGCCTTGCATGACACAATTTCAGCCAGTCTCAAATCCAATTTGGTAAAATCATCAATGGATATTTCCTCTTTAGCGTTTTTGTCCTTTTTGCTTTCTTGATTCTTGTTATCTACCTTTGGTTCTTCTTTTTCACCTGAGAGTTCTAGTAGCTTTTTCTTGGTATCAATCCTGCCAAATAGAATTTCCGGCTTGTTGACTTTGCTTCCAACAATAGTGCCATCAAATGTCTTCAGACTTTCCCAAGTTTTCAGGTTGCTGTTGATCTGATTGAAAATCTTTTCTGTTGTATCCGGTAGATACGGAGACAGCATGACTGCTGCAAATCTTATGGATTCCAATAGATTATACAATACGGTTGCCAATCTGTCTTTTTTATTTTCATCTTTTCCCAATAACCAGGGTGTGGTTTCATCAATGTACTTGTTGCTTCGTCTTAATAATTTGAATATCTCATCTATTGAGTCCGATACTTTAAGACTGTTCATTTTTGTCATTACATTTTCAGGTATACTAAGTGCAAGCTCTATCAGTTCTGTGTCTAACTCCGAAGACTCTTTTGGTTCTAGTATCTCACCGTCAAAATATTTGTTGACCATGGCCACTGTACGATTAACTAGATTCCCCAAAATATTGGCTAGTTCTGAATTGATTCTCTCAATCAAAAGCTCGTATGTGATAGTCCCGTCATTTGCAAAAGGCATCTCATGCAATACAAAAAATCTGACCGCATCAACGCCAAAGTGCTCCACCAGAAAATCAGGATATATGACATTCCCTCTGGACTTGCTCATCTTACCTTCTCCAACCAGCAACCAGGGATGACCGAAAACTTGTTTAGGCAATTCAACCCCTAAAGCTAGTAGCATAATCGGCCAATAAATCGTGTGAAATCTTAAAATATCCTTGCCAATTAGATGTACATCTGCCGGCCAGTATTTTTGGAACAATTCCCCATGATTGCCATCTGTGTCAAATCCTAATCCAGTTATATAGTTTGAGAGGGCATCTACCCACACATAAATAATATGACCTTCTTCAAAATCAACGGGTATGCCCCATTTGAAAGACGTCCTTGAGACACAGAGATCCTGTAATCCAGGTTTTAAGAAGTTATTGATCATTTCATTTTTTCTAGACTCTGGCTGTATGAATTGTGGATTTTTTTCTATGTGTGCAATAAGTGTATCCGCATACTTGCTCAGTTTGAAAAAATATGCCTCTTCTTTTGTTTTATAAACGTCTCTTCCACAATCAGGGCATTTGCCTTCAACTAATTGACCCTCAGTGTAAAATGACTCATCCGGTGTGCAGTACCATCCTTCATATTGCCCCTTGTAGATATCGCCCTGTTCGTAAAGCTTCTTGAATATCTGTTGAACTATTCTTTTATGCTCGGGTTCTGTGGTTCTGATGAATCTGTCATAGGAAGTGTTCATCAGATCCCAAATCCTTTTTATTTCGGTAGCTATTTCATCGACAAAATCCTGAGGACTTTTGCCAGCAGCAGCAGCATTTTGTTCGATTTTCTGACCATGTTCATCAGTCCCTGTCTGAAAGTATACATCGTATCCTACCAGTCTCTTAAACCTGGCGATACTATCAGCCAGAACGATTTCATAAGTATTTCCTATGTGGGGTTTTCCCGATGTGTAGGCTATGGCGGTTGTAATATAGTATTTTTTCTTTTCCATCGTTTTACCTTTCCTTTATTAAAAAATAAACGTCTCTTATTAACATAAGAGACGAAGTTATCCGTGTTACCACTCTATTTTATGGATTCCTCGCAAAATCCACCTTAGGGTCTTAAACCCATCCTTAACGCAGATCAGACGTCATGCCCTAATCGACTTCAGGCACGAAACTCCGGGACCATCTTCATCTCTTGCATAATCACCGGCTTTCACCTGTTCCGGCTCTCTTTAGAAAAATTCAGAGATTACTCTTCCCTTCAATGCTTTTAATATTAACACTAAGAATATATAATAATTTTATAGTCTTGTCAAGAAATAGCAACAGTTACGATTGCATTACTTCACTGTAGGAAAACGAAGAATAGACTGATCACTCTTGTTTAGATAGATTTACTGATTTTCATTTTAGCATATATTAACGAGAAAATGTGATGGAATTTTTGAATCTCAGAGACCTGGAAACAAAATGAACCTAAACTCAAAAGTTGATAGTCGAGAAGCAATGGAAGTGTCAGAAATATCAATGAAATCTGTGTTGTTGGATCTAATACAGGATCGATTTCTAAAACTTTCAAAATATATTGGTCTGCAACAAAGTTTAAAAACAGTTTCTATTAATATGCCCGCCATGAAAAAAGCTGTTTATCATGTTGAAATAAAATAAGATTAAGTGGTCAATTTCCCTTGAGAATCAACAACGAGTTCAATGAGTTTAAAGTTTGACACTTTATCCAAAAAAACCTGCGTATATCTACGCAGGTTGCTCTACAGATTGCTCTATATAAATAGCTAAGTTTTTATTGATTATCTATTACGATTGATTCCGCAGCAATTGCCCCGAACGACATAGCTGCAACAAATCCGTATCCATATGTGACACCATCTTTTTGTTCAACAGAACCCACGACGTCGCCAGCTGCATATAGACCAGGTATAATCTTTCCTTCTTGCGTTAGCACTCTAGAATCAGGATCGATTTTAAGTCCACCTGTAGTTAAATAAACCGTTGGATCAACTCTTAAAGCCCAAACGCCGTTGTTATCATGTATATGTGGTAAGCGAGTTCTTCCCCATTCATTTGGTTCGCCTTTTAGCGATAAGTCGTTATTGGTCTCCACAGTCTGTACGAGATTGGTTAACTTTAGAGCATTTGCACAAGCTTCAAGAGACTCATAACGAACTGCCTCCCCCTTCTCAAAGATTGCTTTGTAAGCATCGAATCCGTAGACATCACTTTTATATGCTTGTGCGGCGGCGGCCTCATCGAAAATATAGTAGAAAGTATCTCCATTCTTAGGATCTGACTTTGCTTCTGACATCACCTTATGATTCATCCTTACGATATTACCAAATTCATCGCCATTAATGTTTACGATAATTCCTGGAACTGTTAGATGCATAAAAGCAAGCTTAAATTTAGAATCATATGTAGACAAAAATCCCGGGATTTCTGAACCCATATCTTCAATGCCAGCACCATATTTCATCCCCAGTATTAAGCCATCACCGGTTAAAGACTTAATTGTATTAAAATCATGATCCGCCCACTCGCTAAAGTATTGCTCAAGCAGCGCTTTATTTTTAGCGAAGCTGCCTGAAGCGATAATAACTGAATCTGCGTTAACACGCCATTTTGTGCCATCCTGACCTTCAGCGATAAGTCCTTTAATTCGACCTGTCTCATCTTGAATCAAATCAATAACAGGCGTTCCATAGATAATTCTACCACCCTTAGCTTCAATCCTATCTACTAAGAATTGCATCGCATAGCCTGAGCCACCTTCGTATACACCTGGTGCAAATACTGGATACGGAAAGCCTGTGAATCCCATAGAGTTAAAACCAATCCCAATATTTGCCATCCAATCGTATAGCTCACCACTTTTAATGAACATTTTACTCATATAAGGAAACTCTGGGTTAAACTCTCTACCGCTCGCCGAAAGAGATGAAATATATCTTTCTTTCATCGTGTCCCAAGACGCATAGGTTGGCGAACCCAATCCCCAATTATCGAAAATCTCTGATCCTGTCATAATCATGCCGCCAAAAGTTGCTGGCATCGTCCCACCTGGAATATCCTGCTTTTCAAAAATGATAACGTCAGTAACGCCCTTTTCTAGAAGCTGTGCGGCTGCATATAGCCCAGCAGTTCCCGCTCCCATAATCGCAACTTGAACATTCTCTTCAACTTGTTTTTCTAGTATTGGCGTTTTCTCAATCTGTTTATTGTAATTTGAAACGTTTCCACCAGCTACCTCTATCGCTTTACTAACTGCAAACTTAATCGTATTAGATGTTACAGTCGCACCTGAAACTGCATCTACATTTATACTTTGTGTCTCAACGATTTTTGATGGGATTCTCTCCACCGCATAAGTACCAATGCCTCGCGTTTCATCATTAAGTATCACCTTAACATCTGTAATTTTACCCTCTAAAAATGTAGTTGCTACCTTAACTATCCCTTCATGGCCCACAACTTCTGTTACATATTGACCATTTTGCACCACCTTTGGTGCTGGTTTCTCACCTCTCCCAATTGAAAGCGCCTCATCAACAGCTTTTAATATTCCTTCACTGGAATAAGTGGCACCTGAAACAACGTCAATCTCTGTGCCATTTGCTTCAACGATTTGTGCTGGTAACTCCTCAACAGCCTTAGACCCTATACCTTCTGTTTCATCTTCAGCAATGATTACTATATTTGTTATTTTGTTATCATCTACTGTCACCTTGACCTGGACACTTCCCCCATAGCCTTGAGCAGTTGCTTCATAGGTTCCGGGCGTATAAATCCCCTTTATCACTTCTGTTCTGTTTTCGCTACTCTCGTTACCAGAACACGCCATTAGGCTAACTAATAAAGAAAAAAGCAAGACCGTAGAAATTATTCTTTTAAATTTCATCCTCTAATACCTCTCTTATCTTTGTTTGATATATAACAAACTCAGTATATAGTATCAAACGTATGAGGCTTCAAGTCCTTTTTAATAAATTGGTAAAAAAATCTGAACAAAAAGCAAGTAGTTGTCACTCTTACTCTTTGAGGAAAAAATAGTTCTTATAAAAGGTTGTCCTCTAAGACAGTAGTTGTTTGATTGACAGTAATTAATTAGTTTTGACATTTCATCTTGAGTATCAGCATCTGAGCCTATCATAACGGTTGCCGTAACAAAAGAACCTTCATCTATCACGATGATATTGTCTGTTATTTTTAGCCCCAAGTATACTTTTATTTCATCGGTCGCAAGCATGCCAAAAGCGACTTTTTTTAGTGAGCCATTTTCAAGGTTGACATTGAACAAGCTGCAAGCATTTGTGAAAAAAATGTTTTGAAACCAAGATGAAGCCTCTGTTTTGAAAGCTTCATCTTGATAGATTACCTCTGAGTCATAAGCTACAAGTATAAACTGAGTAGGTAAAATTTGTACAACTGGCTGACTTCCAACTTTTCTATACCGTTTAGTTAGTTCAACCTGTTCATCCAATCTGTCTGCAATCAATTTTTGATGTCGAATATGTCTTAAAACAGCTTCTCTTCTCAGGCTCATTTTGGTGATTATCTCATCAAAATTATCGACTTCACACATCTGTTCAGCTTCTTCAAGCGAAAACTCTGCATTTCGGTATTTCTTGATTGCGCCTAAACGCTTAATATCACTTTCATTGAAATATCGATAATTATTTAACAAATCTCGTTTTGGTTTAATTATCTTTTTCTCTTCATAATAGTGAATAGTTTGGTTTGTCAACCCAAATAACTTAGCGATTTCACTAACTAAGACTCTTGTTTCTTTGTTTGCATCTTTACTCATTTATATCCTCCAAATCTCTCATTTGAAACGCGCTAACTAGAGTTCGCCGGCTCTTGTCTGGCAATACTTGTACAGGATGAGGGGCGATAATCCGTCTTATCCACTGCGATAAAGCCACATCTAGGAACCGGTTTCAGCATTCCTTCCATCTTCCTTAAGTACCTGTACTCTTGTTTCGTCGGCCATCAAGACATCTCTGTTAAGGATTAGTCGATACCAGTAATCATACAGTGGCAATCCATTTGTGCATTTCTGATACATGACCCATCCAACAGATGATGGAGAGGCAATACTATGTTTCATAAGTGCTTTTGAAACAGGTGCTTTTTCAAAATAAGGTTCTTCTGTTTCTTCTGCACTCCAGGATGAGTTAATATTGTTGTTCTAAGGATCTTCTCTTGGACATTTGTCTACCTCCGCATCATGTTTTAGAGATACCAAAAAACAGAAAACATTACGCACTTTTTTCAAAACAAGAAAAGCTTGTAACGAACTGTTTTAAAGGGTTTTCAAGCTTTTAACCTTTCAACTGTCAAACATGGGAATATATAATAATTTTATAGTCTTGTCAAGAAATAGCAACAGTTACTGGATAATTCTATACATCTCTGAAGAGCTGTCTTTCGAGACATGCTCACTCAATCGCTCTACAACAATTTTCATAGTCTTGTCACCAAATCTGATCTCTATCTCATCATCAATTGCCACTTCACTTCCAGGCTTGGCTTCCTTCCCATTTATACTGATTCTACCATTTTCACATGCTTCTTTAGCGATAGTTCTTCTCTTAATGATTCGAGCGTTTTTTAGAAACTTATCTATTCTCATGGACCCTCCAGACTGATTCTAATGTAAAAATAAAAATCAGACCGCATTCAAGGTCTGATTTTATCATTAATAATCTTATTTGTTAACCGCTTCTTTTAATGATTTGCCTGCCTTAAATACTGGTGCAGTTGATGCAGGAATTTCGATTGTTTGTTTTGGATCTCTTGGGTTTCTGCCTTTTCTTTCTTTTCTGCTTCTAACCTCAAATGTTCCAAATCCAACCAATTGGACTTTTTCGCCTTTTACCAATTCAGCTTTAACTGTTTCCATGAAAGCATTTAAAGCAACCTCTGCGTCTTTTTTCGTAAATCCTGTCTGTTCAGCGATACTTGCAACTAATTCAGCTTTATTCACAATAAAACCCTCCTTAAAATATTTTAATATTGCAAATTCCAAATGGAATTAATGCCT
>JAHRFV010000146.1 GCA_019084435.1 Dethiosulfatibacter sp. | reverse complement strand
TCGGCATCATTATTGCCAGATTTTCCTTGAATCCAGGCACCATATCCGTTGGTTTTAGTTCAAGTTCTTCTATATCCAACTGCATAAAAATGACAGGGTGCTTGCTATAGTAATTTGGACCTCGAATGGCTCTCTCTTCAACTATTTTCATGGTTTATCGCCTCACTTCCAACCATATCCAACTTTCTTAGATCATCGGGTTTTAAATACTTTTTATTACACAGATTATATCCATAGCCGTTCACAATGGTGTGAATGACCAGATTTTCAATAGCTATGGCTTCGTTAAAATCTATATCCGCTACGTTTGTATGTTTAAGGTGCTGGCCATCTAGAATCACCGTGATGCCACTACCAATAGCTCTTAGAACACAACCATCCTCTATGACAATCGCCGCATCTTCGCCGAGACCAATCCCAGTAATACTTGAGTTCATGCTTACAACCTCCATGAGCCGGCTAAACCGCCCCCGTTCCACAAAGTGTGTATCAATGATGACGTTGTCGATGAGTCCCATACCCGTTGACACTTTGACAGTTCCTTTGCGCAGGGCTGTCTTACCCTCACCACCATAAATCATAGTCCTCGACATGGCACTGGCGCCAGCACTGGTTCCAGCAATAATGCAATAATCCTGTTCATATCTGCGTAGAATTTCTTTTTCAATTGGAGATCCGCCCAAAACACTGGTGATACGCAATTGATAACCGCCAGTGAAAAAAATTACATCAGCTGCGGTGATTCGTTGTAATAAGCTGATGTCATGCGCCTGCTCACGAGTGGTAATATGCATAAGACCGACGTTATGATCGCTTTCTTTGGTAAAAGCCTTATAGTAAGCCTTGCCGGCATCTTCTGAATAACGGCTGGCAGTAGTAATGATTTCGATGTTTTTCCTTTGTTTTTTAACCAAAGACAGTATGGTGGAAAGAATCCTGAGATCGTATTCTTTGTCTTCATTTCCGCCGATGGCCACCAATAGACCTTTTGGTAGGATGTCATGTTTTCTTAAATAATATGATTTATTGTTCATTTTAACCTCCAGGATAAAAAGTAGCGAGATATAAGGAAAGGGGCAGATGACGGTTTCTTCCGACTCTACCCCTCATCTTAATCGAACTTATATTGGTTTTCAGACTATACATGAAATCTAAAACACTAGATTATTTTTAGAAGCCAAAGGACTAAAACAATAACCAATATTGTTCCTATAATACCCAACCCTCTATTCATAGTAACCTCTCCTTCCAAAAAGAAAACATAAAAGATATCGATCATTATGTTTCTTTATTTCATTTGTGTTAATTCAGGAATATCAGCTTACCGCTGATATTCCTGAATATTAGATGGTCTTTGGTTAAATATATTATTTTTGTAAACAGGTTATCTTATCTGACTTCTGCCATCAAGGATACTGTTGTTCTGTCTGTAGGTATTGTTGACTTCATCACTTAAGTCATCTTTGTTTTCAACCATTACGATTATTTTACCCTGTTCAATCTGGTGTTTGTACTCTTTAGCATCTTCATCACTAATTCCCATTTCAGTCAATGCGCCTATCAATCCACCAGCAACGCCACCCGCGACAGCACCGCCAAGTATTACGGCTATTGGACCTGCAGCGAGAATGGGGCCAATTCCAGGTATTGCGAGAAGACCAAGGGCAGGTAATGCTGCAGCAAGTCCACCGACTGCTCCACCAATTGCGGCACCTGCTCCTACTTTACTACCATCATCCTGAGCTTCTGTATCTACATCCGTTTGATCGTCAATACGTTCCATCTTTTCGTTGTCTTTCGCTATTACTGTTATATCATCTTCTCGGTAACCAATTTCTTTCAACCGTTTAATTACGTTAATGGCTTCATGCTCTGTATCGAAAATACCAATCAAGGCCTTCTCATGATCATTTCTGTTCCTGTCTGTCATACCTTCTTGTCTATCATTATAGACTGTGTCTCTCTCTACATTGCTGTTACCTAGTGCATCCTTATTCCTGTTGTTTCCTGATTCATTATTCATTGTTTCCTCCTATTTTAAATTCATTTGATTCATCATCTGATGAAACATTATTTTGTCTACTTAGATTAAAAATAATATCGTCCACTTCAGCATAGATCACCTCCTTGAATAATCGGTTTTCTTATACTAATACAAAAAAACCGGCTAAAAGGCCGGTTACGCTATTAACTCTTGTAAGACCAAAGCGTCCAAATCAGGTCAAACAGTCATCGAATCCAAACAATACTATCTTTTATTTGTGTTTTAGTAGATTAATACCATAGCTTCTTGCATCTGTTGCTAATCTCGTTTTGCGTAATACCCAAGAACAACCTGCAACGCACTTTCAACAATCGTTACTATAGACTGAGCAGTTCCTGTAGACGATACACTCGTCAACAATCCACTCACAGCATCGACGGTAGTCTCAGTCTTATTTGCAGCTAACTTGAGGCTCTCACTGGTCTCATCCCAATGCTCTGCAACCAAAAGCACCTTTTTCATCGTCTTATCGATGTTATCAGAGTTGTCATCAAGTATCTTTCCAACTCTTTTCAAAACCTTATTCAGTCGAATCACTGCAATAATGAGCAGTGCGCAAATGGTCGCCAATAAACTAATTCCTATAAACACTGCCAAAAATATCAGCAGGTCGCTAACATATATACTCATAGCCCACTCCTTGTATGATCTATTTGCTTTCGCTCAGGCATTTACGCTAACTACCTGTGCAATTATATCTAATTAGCTTTTAGCTTCTTCTTTTATGTCAGCAACATCTCTTTTTGCTTGATTTTTAAGCTCTTCAACTCTATCTTTGGTTTTATCTTTGACATCTTCGACTTTATGCTTGACGTCTTTCATCTCAGCAAACTCTTCTTGTGCTTTTATTTTTACTTCTTCGACTTTTTCTTTAACATTTTCTGCAGTTTGCTTTGCGCCTTTTACTATGTCTTCTCTTGTTTCTTTACCAGACTTCGGCGCAAGTAATGTACCTGCAGTCACACCCACAGCCGCACCAATTCCTACTCCGATTGCTACCTTTTTAGCTGCTTCGATTTTAGCTTTTTTTTGTTTCTGTTCTATCAAATCTTTGATAATCATAACTAAGTACCTCCTATATATTTTTATCCGAAAAACTTCTCTTGTCATTCTTTTTAAAAACATTCATACCTATAACAACTTCTCAATTATTCGGCTTAGTTATATTATGCAACAATTAAAACTATTTGTCAACTTATGATATACGTTTTTATGCCATATATATTTCATATAATATGTATAATTATTAAGTGTCTGATTTATCTTACATCACAAGTATCCGTCATTGGATGTTTAAAAAAATGAAAAAATAGTGTATAATTTAATAAAAGTGTAAGGAGTTGTTAATATGAATAAGACATTTAAAGGCATGATCTTGGGTATACTAATTGGAGCAGTCTTAATGCTACCCATTTCTTCGTTTGCCAGTTCATTAACACAGTACATCCTAGTTGAAGCACAGTATCCAATTATGGTTGACGATAATCAATATGAAGGAGATTTGCCTATACTTAATTATGAGGGTTCCACCTATGTTCCTTTAAGAACTATGAGTGAACTTCTAGAAGTCGACATATTTTGGAACGAAATACTAAAACAGGTTGAAATCACTCATGGAGATCCTACACAAAATCAAGCATTCCGCAATATAGCTGTCAGTGGCTCTCAGGGCAATTATATTGTAGCAGGAGAAGCACGAATTTTTGAAGCGAATCTTCAATATGAGGTGGAGGATGGACATTACATCTATCTCGAAGGCTTTGCAACTGCCAGTGAAGGCGCTCCCTCCTGGGGAACATTCACCTTCAACATCAATATCCCTGAAGAAGACTTACCTAATAATGCAACACTGATGCTGATTTTATTTGAATCAAGTCCCATGGACGGTTCACGCATAAATGAACTGCCTGTAGTACTTGAAACATTCAATTAATCAAACCCAATTTAAGTTTAATCAAAAATGCCGCCCTTCTGAGCCATGGTGGCATTTTTTTAATACATTATTGTTCTCTCTTCATTTGTCGCTTACCATTTCAAATGTCTCGGATCCTAGTTTAATGACGTCTTTATGCTGATCGAGTTTTTCGAGTAGTATAGTGAATATTTTATCTTTTGTTAATCTTCTTTCTCGAATATCCACCACATATCGCAAAGAGAATTCAATCCAATTATCATCAAAAACCATAAAAACCTGGTGTTCTAATTGTGCGTCTTCTAGTTTAAATCGTCTTCTCATCCCATACCACGCTTCTTTTGCTTGATTAGATACATCCCCAAGTACTTCATCAGCTGCATCAGATAAAATTTTTCTTACCAACTTGACATCACTGTCAAATCGAATTGGTAGACTGATTTCATCCCATAAAAACTGGAAATTAGCCGAATAATTATATACTGGTGATGTAAAAATAAAACTATTAGCAACCCGTACAATTCTACCGTTGTATTGATCGCCATTAACCCAATCTCCAATTTCCATAATTGTTGTTCTAAAGACGCCAATATCTATAACATCACCTTTAATACCACCAAGAAGCACTCTGTCTCCAACTTTAAAGAAATCACCAAAAAGTATTGCAAAGCATCCTGCTATGCTCACGATTACCTCTCGAAGAGCAAATGCAATCCCAGCACCTGCAAGTCCTAAAGTCGTGTAAAATCCCTCGAATTTATCACTAAAGGTAAATACAAAAATCAAAAAGATAATGAGATAAATTGTATTCATAACAACTTTCTTGATAGAATACCATCTGTTTTGTTCTTGAAGTAAGGGATAGAATCGGTTCAATATTTTTTTTGTGGAAACATAAAGGACAATCGAGATTAAAATAAATATTGCAATTCGTACATATATCGGATCAATAGAGTTTATTAATTCTTTCATAAGCTCCTCCTATCAAATATAAAAGAAATAAACAATCACAGTCGATACAAGCAGGAATATAACACTCATAATTCCCCCAGCCTTCATAAAATCTGAGTTCTTATAATTTCCAGCCCCCATGACATATGCATTTACTTGATGTGTAGGTAATATAAATGAATTTGAAGCAGCAACTCCAACCAAAAGCGCTAGTCCTCTTGGATCGATTCCAAAGCTTTCCCCCATAATAAGGATTAGAGGTACCAGTAATACAGTTGCAGCAACATTTGACATAAACAATGAAAAGAAGGAAGTTATCACCCCTATTACAAGTAGTATGAAAATAACGTTCCATGATTCAATCACATTTATTATTGCATCAGCTACTAGTTTTGCGGCTCCAGTCTGTTCAAAGGCTGTTCCCAATGGTATAAGTCCAGCAAGTAGGAAAACAGTCTTCCAGTCTATTGCCTTGTATAGCTCTTCTGCATAAATCACCTTGGTAAAAAGCATGAAGATAGCCCCTGATAGAAAGCTTAAGGGCAAGGGAAATCCTAATAGTATCAACACTATAGCTACTACTAAAATCAGTATGGCGTGTACTTTTTTGTCAGCTCTTGAGATTTCTGGTGGTGACTTGATTTGACTGATTACAACAAAATCTTTTGACTCCTTAAGGCTAGTAAGATCTTCCCATCTTCCAAAGACTATAGCCTTATGCCCTGACTTCATCTCCCAATCCATAGAGTTCAATCTTTCACCCTTATTATTGATATATATTATAGGTTCAATTTTATAGCTTTTTCGCAATGCAATCTCTTCAATAGTTTTACCCTTCAAATCTGAATCTGGCGGTAGAATAATTTCAGCAAAAGCCGCTTCCTTATCATCTCCAAGTTCTTTGAAAGTGTTCAATTTATCCTTGGGTTTTAAATTAAATTCGTTAAAAAACTTATTGATCTGATCCTCTTCTCCAAATATAGCCAAAGTATGACCTTCCTTGAAGGTGGTTTTCCGCCAGGGTATATATATTTTACTTCCCGAATCACTAAGAGCAAGAATATGAATCCCAAAATCCTTCCATAACTCAAGCTCCTCTATAGTCTTCCCAATCAACTCACTGGGTTTTTCTAAATCCACTTCGTGAATTTTCTTAGGAAGATTGTATATGTCTAAAAGCTCATCGTCTCTTACCCCGCTTTCTTCCTCATCACCAGGTAGCACAAACCTTGAGAAAAAGAAGAAATACAATACACATGATATAAGGAGAGCTAATCCAATAGGTGTAACGCTGAACATCCCGAAACCATCATGTCCGCCATTTGATAGAAGGTCATTCAAAATTATCAATGGTCCGGAAGCAACCATCGTGAGCGTGCCTCCAAGTATTCCAGCAAATGCCAGTGGCATTATAAGCCTCTGATGACTAATTCCAGATTTATTGCCAATTTGCTTTACAGCTGGCAAGAATAAAGCAACAGCTCCGATATTTTGCATAAATGTTGAGATGATTCCCGTAACAATCATAACAGTGGCGGTAATTATGTTTTCTTTGGTCCCGGTTTTTTCGATTATTACCTGGGCCAAGCTATCCATTATTCCTGTTTTTTCTATTCCATATCCAATTATCATTACCCCAATGATGGAAATTACAGCATTCGAAGAGAATCCTGAAAACGCCTGATCCAGGGGTATGACTTTAGTCCACGCTAAAGAAAGCATTATAATAATGGCTGCTATGTCATTCCTGATTTTTTCTATTGAAAACATAATGACTGCAGCAAAAAGTATCACAAAAACAATAATCACATCAGTATTCATGGATAACCTCCCGTATACTGAACATCAGACACTTGAATTGTCTAAACCAGATTTCTGTACATATCTGTGCCACCGGTTATGACAATGACATCATATCCCCTCATCTTAAGATATGCTGCAGCAGTTGTAGATCTGTTACCTGAACCACAAAGAATGTAAAGAGTCTTATCTTTATTCAGCTTGTCTATGTTATCGTAGAGACTCTTTAAAGGAATACTCACTTTGTTCTTGTCCGGGTCTCGTTTCTCCATTTCAAAGTAATCTCTTATGTCCAAGAGTATAAAGTCATCACCCTTTGGCATTTCCTTGTATTCTTTCGCAGATATTGTAGCGAGTTGATCAACTGCATGGCCTTTTTGCTGCCACATTTCTATACCCTCAGGTAAGTATCCAACTATATTGTCAAATCCCATTCTTCTACAATACCAGTAGATTTCTTCCATCTCTCCCATCATTCCGTCTATAACAAAAGCTATCTTTTCTTCCGGTAAGTAAATGGATCCCAGAAAAGCTGAGAGGTTTCCTTTGGGTAAAAAAATTGATCCCGGGATATGCCCTCCAATATAACCCTCTTTTGATCTGGCATCTATCAAAAGAATATCGTCTTTCATTTCAGCTATTTCATCAACAGTCAGTGTATTCAACACAACTTCATTCCCAACAAAGCCTCCACCTTTTATGTTGATTTCCTCCATCCACTCAAAATATCTGGGTTTAATTCTCATTCTAGCAAATTTTTCAATAAACTCTTCCTTTGATTTCACCTGCATCTGGTCATTTGTAATCTTTTCATATCCAAATGATGAATAAGGTCTTTTATCCATTGATTCACCACATGCTGATCCAGCACCATGGGCAGGGCACATTAGTACATGATCACCCATCGGAAGTAGCTTTTCGAACACACTCTCGTATAGAAGCCCTGTCATTTTTTCAAGGTTCTCTTCTCCATAAAAGTCAGTCCTTCCAAGGTCTCCCATAAATAAGCAGTCACCCGTGAATACCATATACGCTTTCTTTGTTTCCTCTTCATAAATCGCATAACTCATGTGTCCTAATGTGTGTCCAGGTGTGTGAACTGCCTTTATAGTTATCTCCCCGATGTCAAGTTTAAATCCATCTCGGATTTTTTCTCCGTATACATATCCAAGATCCTCATGATCTGAAATGTATATCGTTGCCCCTGTTTTTTCAGCCAGCTCCATAGACCCAACAATAAAGTCCTCATTTCTGTGAGTCTCAAAAATATATTTGATCCTCATTCCAGCTAGTCTTGCTTCGTGCATGTAAATCTCTACATCTCTCATTGGGTCAATAACAGCAATATCATATCCATCGCCTATCATATATGAATAATGTGAAAGTCCTTCAGTTTCAATTCTCTTAAAAAACATATAATTCTCCTTAGTTTTTATTATTACGCATTTCCTACTGCTGTGTTTTTAAGTATATATTTGCTTTGATTGTTTGTCAATAAATTATTCTATTTAATTATATATATATTATCATATATATTATTTGTATTTTCCTTATAGCTGGGCATTAAAAAGCCGTCACAGATTGCTTAACAGTGACGACTCTAAATGATAATTTATTTTTTATTCTATAATTAAATCACTGAAGCAGGTCTTGCACAATTATTTCAGTATCTGCAGCCACAGCTTTCATTGTTTCAGCGATTACGCCTCCAAATGGCTGCGCCACTTCACCAGAGTTCAATCTAGCGATGTATGTGTTCCCGTCGCTCTTCTCATAAACTGCCAACCTGCATGGCATTAAAGGTGATACAATACGTTCGTCATCCAGTGATAAGATTTGTGCAGAATATTTTCCAGAACAAACTGCTAAGATTTTAATATTGTTAATGTCAAAACCCTTGTCTGCCAAAATCTCTTTATAATCAAACTCTCCAACCACAGACCAGCCTGATTCTTTAACATTTTCTTTTAGTCGTGCGATGGTTTCATCAAAGCCATACTTGCTTTGTTGTTCAAGAATCATTTGCATCTGTGTAGCTGATTCATCCATGAAGAAATGTGGATAATCCATTTTAAAATCCAATGCTGACGTTGGATCATCTAAAGCTCTTCCAACAGCTTCTTTAGATCGTATTGCTGCTGCATAGGCTTCAATGCCATCCCCACCTGATTGTAATGCAAACCACTTCACATGACCTAGATATGCTTTGTTTGCGGACGCTGGTGTGGACTCATTGTTTCCAGAATTGACGATAATGAGATCACTTATCATGGCATGGGTTTCTTTTGCAACGGCCTGCATGGTTTCAGCAACAACACCACCAAATGGCTGTGCTACTTCACCAGAGTTTAGCTGAGCAATATAGGTTTTCCCATCGCTCTTCTCGTATATCGAGATAGTACATGGCATCAATGGAGAAACCATTCGCTCATGATCAAGTTCTAAAATAGCCCCTGAGTACTTTCCAGAACAGACGGCAAAGATTTTAACATTTAGAATGTCAAACCCTTTTTCCCCAAGAATTTCTTTATAATCGAACACCTGAACGATTGACCATCCCGCATCTTTTACCTTCTCTTCAAACAATCGGGTTGTTTCTTCAAAATCATACCTGCTTTCGTATTCCAACACCATCTGCATTTGTGGTTGATTGGCAGCTACAGCAGGTATTTGAAGTACCCCAAATAGCATCATAGCCATTACCGAAACAGTCACAATTAGTCTGCTTGATTTTTTTAACATTTTTAAATCCTCCTTTTTTTTCATAACCTGATGCCTATTATACTTAAACAACAGCCATTCAACAGTGACAAAGTCACATATGATTTATTTTTTATCGGCATTGACTACAGGCAGTTAGCATGGTATAGTGGCTAAAATATTCTAGAGAATAATAGTCTCTGTTCTGTTAATGAAAGGAGCGATGCATAAAATGAACAAAATAAAAAAAATAGGTGTGGAAAGCTTACAAGAACTTCCCTTTAATGAGTTCTTAAGTGCTCAAGAAAAAGATACCCTATTGGCAAGTGCTTACGAGGTTATATATCCTGCTGGGAAAACTCTGGCAGAAAACCAGACTTTGTGTGAAAATGTATATGTGGTACTTGACGGTTTGATTCGAATTTATAAGTTGTCTGAGGAAGGAAGAGAAATTACCTACTATCGGGTAGAAAGTGGAGAAATTTGTTTGTTTACAATGGGTTGTATATTGGAACACAATCCTCTAGATGCCATTGTTTTAATCGAGAAGGAATCCAGGTTACTTGCGATTCCTGATTATCTGTTTCAACAATTTATGGATTCCAACCCTAAATTTCGGAATTATATAATTAGAAGATTGCTTGCAACCATAACAGATTTAATGGTACTTACAGAGGAAGTTACATTTCACGGAGTCAATCAACGCCTTGCAAGCTTTCTAATCAACATAAGCCGTCTGCAGAGCAAGACAACTATCAAGATTACGCATGAGGCAATCAGTCAAGAACTGGGTACAGCCAGGGAGGTAGTAAGCCGAATGCTGAAAGAATTTGAAAGAAAAGGCTTGCTTGAAATTAGTCGAGGCAAAATTCTTCTGAAGGATATTGACAGACTTGAAAGCATGAGTTACTAAGTACCAAATTCTAAGTTAGATAACATCGTATGAAAAAACCGTAGAGCAGCTAATCAGCCATCCCTACGGTCTTATTACTAAATTATCTCTAGTTCTCCTTTGCTGCAGCCGCACCCGCCTGTCTTCCAAATGTAAGGAAGGATATGAGAGCTGTTCCGCTTCCGGGGTATTCTCTATAGAGAATTTGTCCGCATGCGACTTCTCCAGCGGCGTATAAGCCTGGAATCACATTGCCGTTAGTATCAATAACCTGTCCATCTATGTTGATTTTCAAACCACCATGCGTACCGCTATTGGATTTTGTCATAGTCAGTGCATAAAACTTGGCCTCTTCGATTGGGGTCATATATTCTGAAGGTTTGTTAAAATCAGTATCTTCCCCTAGTTCGCATAACTCATTATATCTGTTCACAGTAGCAATCAGAATCTCCGGTTCTATGCCTATCTGAGCCGCCAATTCTTCAATAGAGTCCGCCTCGTATGCCATTCCTGACTGCACCGCTGAGGCAACACCATCATCATATGATTTTGAATCAATAATATACCAGAAGTGGTCTACGCCATAATCATACAAAATCCTTGTTCTCTTGAAATGAAAATCTCTTTCATCCATGAATCTTTCACCATCAGGTGTCACAAACAACTCGGTAGCAGCTTCGCCATAACCATCATAGGTAATAAAATTCAGCATCAAATCAATTCCCGCGTCAGGCATGACAACATCAGCTCCAACAGACATGCCCATAACGATTCCATCTCCAGTGTTTCCTTCACCAGTGCCTGTGACGAAATTTCCAAGACTTGGAAAATACTGTGCTACCAGATCGGGATTTCTCGTGAATCCTCCAGTCGCTAAAATGACAGCCCTAGCATAGATGCTAATTTCATCTCCGTCAGAGTTTTCAGCTTGTATTCCTATCACCCTGCCATTTTCATAAATCAAATCTGTAGCGGGTGTGCTGTAAAGAATCTCAACACCCTTCTCTATCAGTTTGACTTCTAGTGGTGTTATAACGCCCGCTCCACTTCCATTTGCTGTATAATGACCTCTTGGAGGAGTTCTATAACTATGCAGAGGTTCTATTTCTTGAGCTAACTCCACACCATTTTCAATCAACCACTTAATGTTATCAGCTGAATTATTTGCAATCAGATTGATAAAATCCTCATCTACTTGATTTTCTCCTATTTCCATCAAAAATTCTGCAAAATCCGAAGGATTATCCTCAATTCCCAAAGCGGCTTGTATAGATGTGTTAGCTGCTAGTATCTTGCCTCCTGAACGAATGGTGCTTCCCCCAACAAAAGGCATCTTTTCAACCAGTATGACGTTTGCACCATTGTTTACTGCTTCCAGAGCAGCTGATAAGCCTGCAATGCCACCTCCAACTACCACTACATCCGTAACCTTAGTTATTTCTCCACCAGTCTCATCAGATTCACCCTTAATTTTAAGCAAGTCAATATCCGCACCAGCCGCTATCATCGCTTTTTCGACCGCTTCCAATATAGCCCGACTGCTAAAGGATGCCCCTGCTACCACATCAACTGCCAGTGTTTGATTCTCCACTATTTTCTCTGGAAGAATGTTGATTGCCGCATCGCCGATTCCAGCTGATTCACTATGGTCAGTTACTTCAACAGAGACAATATTGTCTTTATCCAATTCTACTTCAACACGTAGAATCCCTCCGTAACCTTGTCCCTCTCCGGTATATGTGCCCGGGGTGTAAATTCCAGGTGCTTCAGTTACAGTGGTAGTAGGCTGGGTAGGTCGAGCGCAACCTGAAAACAAGGAAGCAATAAGCAAAAAAATCAGAAACAGTCCCCATTTGTTGATTTTTTTTACATTCATACCATAATCCTCCTTATCCAATGAAATTTAGAACTGCAAAACACCAATCAATATGCTAAAAATGACTAAAAAGACTTTGTGTTTGTTTAAATTATATCATTTATTGAAAATCGGTTCAATCAATTATGCCTGTCAATTATCTCCGTCCTTAAACCTGCATTTTTTCGGCCATTATCTACATCTTGCCATTATCTTATGGGACAGACATCGGATTAATCTTCTGGTACTGATTGGTTACGGCCTCGCACTGCTTCCCGCAGTTTTTTTAATCATTTCATCTTTTTCAGTCGGTAGCCATCCAATAGATGAATGACGGCTTAGCACCGCTTATATTGTTAATCGCATTATGACAGATGCAGTAAGCGTAAGCCCTAATCTCAAGCCAGCAAAAGGAATCCCAAAGATTTTATTTCGAACATCAGTTGTGGATTCTAAAGCGCTCCCCAGATTTATTTTCTCATTTTCAAAGACATTTCCGAGTAACTATATGCATTTAAAAGTAGGCTGCAACTCAGTATAATTGAGTTGCAGCCCGTTTAATTTGTATCTTCAATTAATTAAAACTAGATTCTGTCTATAATCTCTTTAGCTGTATCAATAAAATCAACCGTATCTTCTGTCGAGATTCTTCCACTTCTCTCTAGTGCATTAATCTGATTAATAAAAGCACCTAACATGTTAACTGATGCATTTTTATTTTTTTCAAGCATCTGCATAGCATTATCTAATTTTGCGGATAAGCTGTTTTTTATACCAAGATTTACATCGAGTTCTTCCACTTCTGACTTAAGATTTTTAATTTGATTTTCTAGTGTTATATATTTAATATAAAGTCTTGGTGATTGCGTGGTACCACCACCCTCGAAGGCCTCAGCACACCTTACTCCAACACCTCTTAAGCTAAAGGTTATGGCATTTCCTTCATTCCACCCATTCATGTCCACTACTTCCTGAACCAAAACTGACAAGTTTGGAGTTCTCTGATCTGGTCCTGCCTCATGTACAATTGTCCATTTTGGAATATCCTTCCAGTTGACAATGTTTTCTGTAAAGCTTCGGGTAGAAAGGTTGTAGGGATCTGTCGTAAACATAGGTGAATCACTTATTTTTTCAGCATGAATATCTACATTAAATGGGTCAATATTCTTACTGTCCTTATTTTCATCTACTGTGAACTGGATATAAGCCTCTACAATTTTTGCACCTTCTGGAATCATCAAAGCTTGAAATCTGGTGCCAATAATCTGATTTCTTGAGCCATCATGTGTTATTTCCAGATCAGAACTGTTCATATACATATAGCCATCTGAGATTCTCTCTTCAACATCATCCATTCCATTGATAACAGGGACAACAATCTGACCTGCAGGGGTGACTAGTATGGATATTGTATTACTTCTTACAGTTTTCTCTTCAAGTGTTACTTCTGCCCAAATTGCTACATTTTGATTTTCAATAGGATCATGTTGCACGGTCACGATGCCATCTGCAGATATAGCTAGAATATCTGTTGGATCCATTCTATATTCAACTTCTGCAGATTCTATGTTAACATATTCAGCAGTGTCAAGAATTCCTTCTAATGTCAACTGTATACCTTTTTTTGCATCACTGTTGATGTTGTTTCCATCTGCTGCTAAAACAGCCACTTCCAGCTCAGGTTCTCTTTCTTCACCACCCATTATTCCAAAAGGCTGCGTAAAGCTAATTCCGCCATCGCCAATTAACTGAGCACGGATATAGTTTCGTACTTCTTCTTCATAATCATTGAGATCGATGGTTGTCCCAGTAGCGATGATTTTGCCGTGAGCAATCCATTCAATTCTATCGAAATACTCTCCTTCTAAAGTAATGCTGTTTTCTTCTTGATCTACTGCAATATTAGTTATAGCAGGTGCTGGACCTTCTGCTATAAAATCAAAGCCAAGCTCTCTTTTTGCAACCAATGCTACGGCATAGAATGTTCCATTTTGCATAGAAGAACGGACATTTTCCAATGTGTTTTCCGGCATAAGCATAATATTATAACTAAAACCTATGGCTCCTACTGAGTGTGCGTCGTCATTAGAAAAGGCCCATACTGGACGTTCTGGCATTGTTTGCTTTAGAATATTGTCCCACAAAATTCTATCGCTGAAGGAGTCTCCATCTTTTTTGTTAATGATTTCCATTCCTACCACTGAAGAATATGCTTGTAACAAATCCACATACTTCTTGACTGTAAATGGATTGCTGGAGAGAATAGCACCATCTTCTCCATCATTGGACGTTGTTCTGCCACCTGTATATCTTCCTGGGTGGGCTAACTGTGATAACCCAGCTAAATCATGTGCTGCGGCTATGTTACTTTCCAAAGTGGCTCCAGATGCATTGTTGAAATCTGCCCAGAAAGTTAAAAGATGATCAGATCTGGATTGTTCATTAGAATATGGCACATTAATCATAACTCTACCATCTCTTCCAACTCCAGCATTTATATCTGCTAACCGTTCGGGAGTCAGATAAGTCAATGGATTACCTGATGAATTGACTATTGGTCTGTCAGTTCTATCCATAGTCGTGTTTGTGAAGTTATGGTCCGTCAATGCAATCACATCAAAGCCTTGTAGATAATGCTCTTCAATCATTGCGGCAGGACTTGCACTTCCATCACTTTCAAAGGTATGATTGTGGAAATTTGCTTTATACTGGCCAAAATTTTCCCAATCAACAGTTTCATAGGGATTAATAATTTCATAATCTATACCTCCGCTCACTACAGGTGCTGCTGTTGCAAAACTTCCAAACACAGATGAGAACAATAAAACAACCGACAATAAGACTGTAATCTTTCTTTTCAAAAACCGAAACATAAAACCAACTCCTCTTATTTTTTTGCAATTATCATTGCCTCGTAATCGTAACAATATTAAGTTATGCCCTGATTATGGTTAGGTTATGTTCTAGTTAATTTAGAGTTCGTATTTTACTGTGCCTGGAACTCATAGATTTCTCAAATCAGGGCGTGAGGGGGAGGTCCTCAATAAATAAAGACCCTTCAAAAAAATAGGGTCCCTTGAATATTGCTTAAATCATATTTTTATTTGACTCTTAACAAGAACCCTGTTGATAAAGTATTAATACCCAAGAAAAGTATCTGTCTTGATATTATTCTTCTTAACACCCAACTCTATTAACAGTTGTTTGATAGAAGTCGTCATCTGTTTGCTTCCAGCTACGAAGAAAATGGTATCATTACTCTCTGAAGTCATTTGTTTTATCCTGTCTGCCATCACTTTCCTGTCAGTAAAAAACTCCGTTGAAACTTTTTCATTATCCATGCCCTTTAATTCTTCACCAAAGAGGAAGGACTCCTTGCTATCAATGTAGAGAAGCTTAATTGTCCCATTAGACTTCTGCTTACTCATATCGATTTCCTTCATCATTGACCTGAATGGTGTTATACCGATACCTCCCGCGATGAAACAGTATGAAAGGTCCTGCTTTAAAACAAAAGGTCCCATAGGTCCTCTTAGCTTCATCTTCATTGTAGGGTTTAACTCAAGCAGTGCTTTCTTATACTCGCTTGGATTTTCTCCTATTTTAGTTGTTATTGCAATTCTATTCTCAGATGGACTGGATGAAATACTGAAAAGTCTCATAGGCTTCTTAATCTTATTATGCGTTATAAAGAACATCGCATGTTTACCTGCACGCCATTCAAGAGGTTTTATAGCCTCAAACGCAAATGTATATATGCCTTCTTGCTCTTTCTTCATCTCTTTAAATACAATCTCCTTAGGTGTCAATACTGCTATAATTTCACTAAAAAAACTCATTATTTGTTCCTCCTATTCTATTGATAACCTACTCACTGCTCCCATGCATTCAAGTTTTTTTTAACAAACTGTCGAAACGTTTGAGGTTTTTTGCCCATTACCTCCTGAAATGTAGTTGTTGTTGTTGTTTTTGCAGTACCCATGCGGGTCATCATATAAAGCAAACCCATCACTTTGGAATATTCTTTGTCTAAACCACGAACCTGTATCCAATATTTTTTTGCAAATGAAGGTTTGGGATTAGCATAAGTGATTTTTCTGCCAAGTTCCTCTGAAAGTATTTCTGATACAACGTAATAATCAATGGCTTCTTGACCTGTGATTGAGTAGCCTCTGTTTTGGTGCTTATCTGGCTCGCTCAATACCTTTGCAGTGATTTCACCGATATCCTCCGCGTCAATAAAACTTGTCAGTGCTTCTTTTACAGGTACGACAATACGATTAAAATGTTTTATTTCAAATGCATGTATACCACTGATGTTTTGCATGAAAAAGCTGGGACGAATATGACAAAAAGGTAAACCCGCTCGTTCGATATACTTCTCAATTTTATGATGGGGTGGTATAGGATTATTTTCTACACCAATGAGAGATAGAAAGCTTACAAGTTTAATCCCACCCTTTGATTTTAACGTTTCCACAAACGGTTTTAAATCCTCTGGCTTTCCAAGATGTGGTGGTCGCATGATGAAGACCCTATCAACATCTTCTAGGGCGGATAAAAATGTTTTAGAATCTGTAAAATCAAAAAAAACACTTTCAACTTTGTCTCCGTATTTTTCTTGTAAAGCTTCAACATTGATGTCAGCGACAACAACATCCTGACCGTTCTTAATCAAATACATTGCCACATACCCACCCACATTTCCGAGTGCCCCTGTAACCATCACTTTACCCATTACTTTTCTCCTCCAATAATATGGAATTTGATTTTTCAAGTAGTGCAATCAATTTGCCAAAATCTAGATCTCCAAGCTTATTCCTTAGAAGTTCCAACGTCTTCATATATTCGGAAAATGTATCCTCAACAAGTTGACTTGCTTTTTCGGTTAGGTGGAGAGAAAAGCTGCGTTTATCTTCTTGCGACGGTATTTTATCAATGTATCCCTGCCTGATCAAGTTGGAAACCATCGCGGTGATCATGGGTTTTTTCACTTTAAAGAAATCTGCCGCTATAACTGGCGTTACCAGTTTATCACTTTGATTAATCAGTATAAGCAAACCCATTTCGCTTGATCTAATGGGCAGATCCTTTTTCATATTGATGTTAAGTCGACAGAACATGGATATCGTATCTGCCCCTTTTATTAATTCTGTGTTCATAAGTCACCTCAAAATAAAGTTAATCAGATTAACTTTATTATAGTTAATCTGATTAACTTTGTCAATATTGAATATCATATTATATGTAGCGTCTCACATTATCCAATGCGATGATATTTGAAAGACTAAGAGCATAGCTCTGGTTCACTTTTCTTTCTTGATTGATTTTTCTGAGACAATTACGGTAATGGCGCTAGGCAAGACCTCTATTTCAACCGGTGTTGTTCCAAAGATTTCTCCATCGACTTGCAGCGGCATAGACACAGTGCTTTCTATCATTACAGATTTATTTGCCTCTATAAAATCGGTAAGATTCTTCGATGTCTTTTTAGTTATCATCCTCAGTATATATAGAGGATAGTCCCTGATGGTTTTAAAACTGATGATTAACACGTCGAGGTGGCCATCATCAATGCGGATATCAGGTCCCTTTGGGTACAATGTCTCTGCAATTATTCCGCTATTGAAGACTGTAGCCTCAATAGCGTGGTGCTTAGTGGTCTTCCCGTCGATATTGATTGTGATATAGCTACGCTTAATCTTGAACAGTTTGCCAAGAGCTTCCCATATATATGCGAGTAATCCAAAACGGTTTTTGCTTTCACTCTTCGTGTCCCTCATCACCTTTGCGCTGATTCCCAAGCTGGCGTTGAGAACACATATGCGATTGTTTATCCTCATAGCGTCTATCTTCTTTAATACATGTGGGCCCGAAATCAATGCAACGGCTTTGTCGATTTTCAAAGGAAGATCAAGGCTACGTGCCAGCATATTTCCTGTGCCTACTGGTATGATACCCAGCGGTAATCCACTATCAATGAGACCGTTGATAACCTGTGATACAGTGCCATCGCCTCCTGCGGCCACGACAAAGTCGAATTTTCCATTTTCCAGACGGTCTCGGACAATATCGCCTGGTTTGTCTTCTTCAGCTGTCTCGTATACCTCATAGTCTATTCCAGCGTCATCAAAATATGTTTTTAGTGCATCAAGCACTAGTTCTCGCGCATTGTCCCCTGCGACCGGGTTAAGAACAACATATGCTTTCATACCTATTTTCATCTCCTTGTTTTCCGAATCAATCGGACGCTGATTTGAAGTTATATTATTTATCCTATGATTAACAGTGCTAAGAATCCCACTTATATTTGTGGGAGATAAACACAGTAGAGTCCCTGGATAACGGTTAAGAATCCTGTTGATAGTACTATAGTGGACATATTTTTTTAATCAAAAAACACCCTTCCAGGTGTCTTAATAATATATTTATTTTCATTAAATATCCGCATCTTTTGCAAAGGCCTCTGAACCCATTGGTGAAATCGTGACATAAAGGCGCAATACCTCTTCACTAGTGTTTATTACCTGCAAGTTTTCCTGCCCATCAACCTGCATTAACTCGCCCAAATGCAACGAAGTTTCATTGCCATCCGTGACAACCTTGGCATTGCCCTCCATGACCTGCAGGAGAAGTGTTGATTCTAGATGTGTATGATCTGGTAGCATTTCCCCTTTTGCAATGTTTAGAACAAAGGCAATAATATTATCGCTTTTGAAAAGCATCCGCTTGGCGATTTTTTTCTGTGGCTCATGAAAATAATCATTAAAAATGAACTTTTTCATAGATATATCCTCCTTAAATTTAAACTTAAATAAACGCAATTCGTGTATATAATAAATAATTTAACTGTGTCTTTTACTTATTTACCGTCTGTTACTGTACAGAAGTACTCTTTTCCAAGACCATACTCTATGAAAAGTTCGCAACTTCCACAGATGCAGCCCTTTTCTTCTTCAATACAATGGCTTTTTTCGTATGCACAAAACATTGCCTCGGCATGAATCTTATCCTCGGTATTACCCAACAAAAGAATTACATTGCCTGGCATTGATTTTAACTTGCAGGCAAAATTATAACTTGGACATTTCATACATACACATTTTTTAAGGTTCTCTTTTGTTTTCTCAACTCTTGGCATCAACAAGCTCCTTTCTCACAAAAAATATCATCAGTTAACACTGTTATTTGTCCACCAATCTCATCAGTTCACCTTTTACTTAAGTAGGTCTATATCTGCCCCAGCATCTATCATCGCATTTTCGACCGCTTCTAAAATAGCTTGACTGCTAAAAGATGCCCCTGCTACCACATCAACTGCTAGCGATTGAGTTTCTATGATTTTCTCTGGAATAGTGATGATTGCTTCATCGCTAACACCTGCTGATTCACTATGTTCAGTTACTTCAACAGACACAATACTGTCTTTGTCCAACTCAACTTCAACACGTAAAACTCCTCCATAACCTTGAGCCTCTCCGGTATATGTGCCTGGGGTATATAACCCAGGTGCTTCAGTTTCAGTGGTCGTAGGCTGTGTAGGTCCAGAACAACCTAAAAACATTGACGAAATTAGCAATATAATAAAAAATAGTCTCCATTTGTTGATTATTTTTACGTTCATACATTTATTCCCCTTTCCAGTTTCTTTTTCTTTTCTTTCGTTTTATCTTCATTGACAGTTTCGAACTTGTCCAGCATTTCAATCAATTTTTCTTCCGAAATCATTTTTCTCGCCATGGGCAGAAATTCTTCTTCCTCTTCCTCCAAATGATGATTCAATTTTTCTTTTAGTAGGCTAAATTTCGCATCCCATGTTTCGTTATCAACTGATTCCTTTTCTAGAACACTGAAATGGTAGCTTACCAGAGTGTGCTCTTCGATCATCTCTAGAACAATATCCATTGTCTTTTCATCTTTTTTGTCTATAACCAATGGAAATATAACCTTTTCTTCAGCCTCATGATGTCCATGTATTTCTGCAAAAAGCTCGTTAAAAATTTCCATTTTCTTGTTACTTGTCGTAGCCTCAATTTTTGCTATTTTCTCTCTAAAACTTTCATGTTCTTCTTTAATGTGATCTAATACAGTCATATTTTATTGCCTCCTTTGTCTCCTAAGTTTAAACAGTAATGTTCATCTTGAAGTATTTTTAGTTTATAGAAATCTTACATATTTGTCAACTTATTATTTTATATAATTATATAATTATTATTTGTTTAGTTTTCAATCAGAAGCAAAATAATGGGCGAAGATTTGCATCTTCCACCCATATTTAATATATGTTATTTATTAGATTCCCATACACCAGGCATCAACAGGGTTCTTGGATTCAGGTGGTGTTTGAAACACCATCTGAACCTTAGAAACCGTTATCCAGGGACTTTGCAGTGCTTATCTCCCACTTGTAGAAGTGGGAGTCTTAGCACTGTTAGTCATCGGATAAATTCAATTTTATAGTTTAGAGATTTTGGAAAGCACTTCTTTAAAATCAGGAATTTCTGATATTTCATAGACCTCGACCCATTCTATTTTACCTTTTTCGTCTATTAATATATTTGCTCTTCGAGA
Source organism: Dethiosulfatibacter sp. (assembly GCA_019084435.1). The sequence continues at coordinate 28,145 of JAHRFV010000146.1, read as the reverse complement.
AGCATTTAATTCTTCCCAAAACACCCCATAAGCTTTTGCTACTTCTCCTAAAGGATTATAATCTGATAACATTTGTAGTTTTTTTATATTGATTACTTTTGCCCAAGCTGATTTGGAGTTCTCCTGGTCAACATTAATTCCTATTGGTATTATATTTTTATCTATGAATCCATCATAGCTGAGCTCTAAAGCTCTCATATGATCTAGTCAGCCTGCTGTCCATGCTAATGGATGCCACGATAATAAAACCTTTTTCCCTTTAAAATCCTTTAAACTTACTTCCTTACCATTTTGATCTTTCAATTGAAAATCAATAGCTTCTTGTCCTATTTCAATTACTTCATTCATCTCTAATCCTCCTCTTTAATCAATCATCTGTATTTGTTAATCTAAAGATGGTCCATTTTTTATAAAATGATCAGTCGAAAAATGGTCCAATAATTCAAATTCGAACTCTAAAGGTATAAAATATCTTTGGAGGGAATAGGAGATGATCACTTTAATGGACAAGTACACAATTATCAAACTCAAGCAAACAGGTATGTCAAATCGACAAGTAGCCAAACAACTTGGCCTCAATCGAAAGACAGTCAACAAGTATTGGAACGATTACACTACGGAAACCAAACAATTAGGTACGAACGAGACGAGTATAAAAGCAATTCAAGAAAAAATCGTCTCAAAGCCGAAGTATGATGCTACGAACAGAAAATCTCACAAGTATTCTGAAGACATTGATAACGCTCTAGATCTAATTCTTGAATCAGAAAAAGAAAAACTTCGATTGCTTGGAATTAACAAGCAACAGTTATCAAATGTTCAGATCCATCAAGAACTTTTGAATCTCGGATTCGATATTGGAAAAACAACGATATCAATGAAGATCAAAGAGAAAAGAGAACGAGTAAAAGAGTGCTTCATTCGCCAGGAGTACGAGTATGGCGATCGGCTGGAGTTTGACTTTGGTGAAGTCAAACTGGTTCTTGGCAACGAAGTCAACAAATACCATTTGGCCGTCTTATCATCTCCTGCTGCAAACTTTAGGTGGTGCTATCTATATCGCAATCAGACAAAGGATGTCTTCTTGGATGCCCACGTCAAATTCTTTGAAATGACTAAAGGGGTATACCGGGAAGTTGTCTATGATAATATGAGAAATGTTGTGACCCGGTTTATCGGTAGAAATGAAAAGCTACTCAATGAAGATCTCATAAAAATGGCACTCTACTATGGCTTCAACATCAATGTTACAAACTGTTTCAGTGGTAATGAGAAAGGCCATGTCGAAGGTAGTGTGAAAGTACTCAGAAACAAGATGTTCGGTCCAAAATATAAGTTTGATTCATTTGAAGATGCTGTCAGTCACCTGAATAATGAACTGATTAGACTAAACAAAGACAGCGACATTGAACTTGAAAAATCTTGTTTACTTCCCTATAAGCCTGAACTGGAACTGGCAAGCATAAGGAAGCTCACCATTGACAAATACAGCTTCGCAAGAGTTGAAAACAATTTCTATTCCGTTCCTGATTATCTTGTTGGGAGAACGGTCACTGTAAAGATTTATTATTCGGATATCGATTTTTACTCCAACGATCACTATCTATGTACGCATAAAAAAATAGATGGATCAAAGGAAATAAGCATCGACATTCGTCATTATCTTAGAACCTTTGAAAGAAAGCCCGGTGCACTACACAATTCATTTGCCCTGAAAAGTATGCCTGAGCTTAAATCCATCTATGATAACTATTTTAAATCAAATCCAAAGAAATTCATAGAGATTCTCAAAGAAAATCAGGAAAAGAGTATAAATGAAATCATTGACGCATTTAAGCTTAGAGTACAAAACAAGCTTGTAGAGCAAACATCACATTCTGGATTGACCACGATGACAATGAATCAGCTTAAGCTATACAATGGTCTTAGCCTCAAGGAGGTAAGACAATGAGTATACATGATCTTGCAGTACAGTTGAAACTTCCATATACCAAGAATTATCATCAAGAGCTTATTGATGAGGCAACACATACAAATATGACCTATGAAGAATTTCTGACAGAACTGCTTATTAGAGAACATGAACTTAGAAGAAATAACGGCATTAAAACGCGTATCAAACAAGCTAAATTTCCATACCTGAGATATCTTGAGGATTTTGATCGAAATAAATATTCAAGAGACTTCTGGTCGAAATTTGATGACCTCGAAAAACTCAAATTCATTGATAAAAAAGAAAATATCATCCTCATCGGAACGCCAGGTTCAGGTAAGACCCACTACTCAATAGGGCTTTCAATGAAAGCAATAATGGATGGTAAATCTGTTTTATTCGTCTCGGTTCCTAATCTTGTTATTGAGCTTAAAGAGGCCTTAAGCCAGCATCAACTCAATACTTACAAAAGAAAATTTGAGAAATATGATGTGGTTGTTCTGGATGAACTTGGCTACATTTCATTCGACAAATCAGGTTCAGAAATATTATTTAACTTGCTGTCGAATCGGAATGACAAAGGCTCAATCATCATCACATCTAACCTAACATTTGATCGTTGGAATGAAGTTTTCAATGACACCATGTTGACTGGCGCGCTGGTTGATCGATTGGCCCATCGGGCACACATACTAGATATATCACTTGAAAAAAGTGCTCGTTATGAGGACACAATTGCATGGCTTAAAATCCAAAAATAAGTGGCCCGTTTTTCAACCGATTGATTGGACCAAATTTCGATTGACAATACCATCATCATTATTTACTTAGTTAGCTCAAAGTCACTTTGCGGTACACCGCAAACAGGGCATACCCATTCTTCATCTAGATAAGTGCCACAGATAGTGCATACATACTTTTCCATTCTCTCATCTCCTTCTTAAATAAGTTATATTTTTCATTCTATCGTAATAACTGAGACCGGGCAGCTATCACTGGCTTCCCTTGCTGACTCTTCATGAGTTTCAGGAATTATATCGATACAAACCTCCGCAAATCCATCTTCAGCCTCTCTAAATACCTCAGGACAGATACCCCAACATATTCCACACGCAATACAACCATTTTTGTCAATTGTCGCTTTCAACTTATCCACCTCCATTCTTTACGACTGCTATGTCTAATGAAAGTTACAGATTTGAAATATATGTTTTAGTTTATACTAATTCTAATATATTTGTCAATATATTGTCTTATTAAATTATATATTTATTATACTTATTATTGTTGTTTGTTTAGTTGAGTCAAGAAAAACATTAGAATTAAGTGTGTATAATAAAGTATATAAAAAGACCATAGAGAAGCTAATCAGCTATCCCTATGGTCTTAATTTTTCCTGTTTTTATTACGGTCTTGCGACAATCACTTCTTATCTGTTCTAGTTGTATAGGCTATTGTAAAGTATAACGGTGACTTCTGATCGTTTGATGGGGTTAAGAGGTCTAACGCTACCATCTGGATAACCGCTAATTACACCATAGTGCACAGCAAGTAAAATATGATCTTTAAAGCTTGTGCTGATATCGTTAAAATCTATAATACGAGTTTCAAGCGCAGCGATTTCTTCAGCATTTAAAGCTTTTATGTTGTAACCTTTAAGGTTCACAATAGCAGCTATGATTTCTTCACGAGTCGCTTGCCGTAAAGGGAAATACTGATCACCATATCCGATTAAATATGCTTGAGCCTTTTGGATCATCGGTGCATACCACTGGTCGTTTTGGACATCGCTATAAGTTTTAGAAATTACACCCGTTTTGTCGGTTCCAATCAATTTTGATATAATTGAAGACGCTTCTGCTCTTGTGATATTGGCTTCTGGATTAAATCTACCAGCACTACCAACGATGATGCCTCGTTTTGCTACTTCATTAACCGTTGCACGGGACCAATGATTTGTCATATCAGAAAAGCTGATGACATTAAATGTACCCTTTTCAATTTTTAGCCGGCCTTCGGCTTTTGAAAGGGTATAAAAACTAGTTTTTAGCGTATTGCCTTGAGAATCCTTAATGATTACTTTTAAGGTGTGCTCGCCATCGCTTACACTTGTATTTGTAATAGTATGGGTATATGGAATGGCAGTCCTTGTTGCTAGGACCGTCTCATTTAGTTCATAAGTAACTGTAGGCTTTATCTCATTAGGCACAATCGTATACGTCATCAGGTCTAAATCTTTACTCGTGCTTATGGTCTTGTCTTTTATCGCTCCCACTTTAGCATAGCGATAAGTCGCGCTTTGGTTGATATTGCTAAGGTAATAATCATTAGCGACAAGGGCATTGTATTTGTTTTTAATTGCATCGTTTAGATACAGAGCATAAGTGGAGCGAATGGTAGCCGTTTCGGAGTCCACGTTAAAATAGTAAATGCCTTTAAGTTGAGGATAAATCATAGGACCATAGTGGTAAAGGCGGTCCATTTGTATGAGCGCCCAGTCCGTCATGTCTTCTTTTGCAACTTTTGAATAGTGTGCAATACCGACTTCGGAAAGCATAATAGGTTTTCTGTTCCCATACTTTTCAATGATTTCAGCAATTTTTGATAAAGGATTGGCGTTAGAACCCGTAAAAAAATTAGTGCCGATGGACTCTTGCAGGTTACCCCAGTCGGTTTTGTCTCCAAAGTAGTAAGAGGTATACGAGCTTATACCTACCCAGTCCACATAGGAGTCGCCAGGATAGTAAGAATCTAAAGAACGTTCGTTATCAGTGATATCATTTGGAGACCAGACCATTGCGACATTTGGCGCAATGGAACGTACGCGATCGGTAACGTATCTGAAATTTCTCACATAAACAGCAGGGTTTTCGCCATTTTCGCCAACGTTCATTTCACAAGCATAGCGAAGGAAAATTGGTATTTTTAAATTTTTTAAGTAGTTTGCCACTTCATTGATGTGAGAGTCATACTGTTGGATGTTTTCGAGGACATCATAAGTATTCCATGCGAGTTGAATACCATTTCCAGCCTGAACAGCTGCTTGGAAATATCTGTCAAATTGAGCAATCGGTTCATTCCAATCTAGGTAAATGAGATAGGCTGCATTTTTCTTAGGGTAGACTTTACGTACTTGATCCCAGTTATAACTCTTGATTTGTGGATCTAAATCGTATGCGCTCCCAAAATAGACACCAGCATTCGGTTCGAATTTTGCTCCATAATATGTGCTTGTGGCTAAATCATCCGCTTTAACATATAAATCCACATCAAAAGTCAAATTCTTAATCTTACTCTGTGCAAATTTTATGCTATCGTTATTCCAAACCCCTAAAGCGATCAGGCGACTAGCTTCCGTCATGTACAGTTTCCAGTAGACGATAGATGTTTCATAGTCTTTAAGACTCTCATAAATTTTAGCTATGTGTTCATAACGCGGTGTAACGACTTCTAAACGCATTTGATTCTCGGGCGTCCATGAGTCATAAAGAGCAATAATGGCTAATTTAACCGAAATGATTTCTGATTCATTACCAACAGCAGTTGCAGTTTGCTCTTTTTCAATCAGTTGCCAAAATTCTGAGGGATGCTTTATTTCATTGGCAAAAGTCGGTGTCTGAAAAATCAATAAGGATAGAATTAAAGAAAGAGCCAGTTTTTTTAGCATAATCAAAGAATCCTTTCATTTGTTTTCATATAACTAGAGTAGGGTGATGTCTACATTATAGCATATTTTCAATTGGGTTATTTCTTTAAAAAAAGAGCCCAATTCTCGGGACTCTCTTAAGCTTAAATACTAATTTTTTCAAACTAATTTGCTATTTTAGACATTCGGGTAGTTTTGCACATTCTGAAACACCTTTTTGCATGGTCTGTGCACATTGAGCAACAGCCTGCCCTCCTTTTAAAACTGCCATTTGCGAAACATTATTAGCAGCAAATACCTGAGGTGTTGTTCCCAATAAAGCTAAAGCAATTACTGCAACATATACTAATTTTTTCATTCTTAATCCTCCTAAAGATCATATAGTTTTGTGTTATTTATTATTATTACAAAGTAATGTGTAGAAAATATGTAGATGATAAAAGAACATTATCCGATTAATAGTAGATTGTCTAAAAAAATTAAAAAGATTTGAAATATTATTTTATATCGAGATTACAGTTTGCAAAATTAGAATAAAATAGTCCACATGGTAGCTGACTAATGAATGGTCTATTAAATCAATTATTAGTTTGTAAAAGCCCTTCAATCTCTTTTGCCGGCATGGGCTTGTAATAATAATAACCCTGTATTTCGTCACACTTCCATTGCATTAAAAATGACTCCTGCTGTTGTGTTTCAACCCCTTCAGCGATGACATCCAATTCCATAATTCTCGCCAGCACAATAATGGTTTTGATAATCTCTTCATCTTTCTTATCTACGTTAATCCCTTGGATAAACGGCATAGGAATCTTAATTCTATTAATTGGTAATAGTTTTAAATATGTTAATGAAGAATACTCAGTGCCGAAATCATCAATAGAAATGTAAATGTCCATTTCTTGAAAGGCGTTCAAAACGCGAACAATATGATCCGTATCCCACATGGCAATACTCTCAGTGATTTCCAATTCGAGATATTGAGGCAATAGTTTTGTTTCATCCAATATCTTTTTTATCTGACTCACTATTTCGTGATTTTGAAACTGGATGATGGACAGATTCACGGCAATTCTGACGGGTAGCAAACCCGCTTTCTGCCAGGCCTTGTTCTGCGTGCATACAGTGTGCAGTACCCATTTGCCAACGGGGTTGATTAATCCGGTTTTTTCCATCAAATGAATGAATTTCACCGGAGAAACCAAACCTAACTCCGGATGATTCCAGCGGAGGAGTGCTTCCAAACCAACTATTTTCTTCGTATTTAGATTAATTTGGGGTTGATAATAAACTTCAAATTCATTTCTCTCCAAAGATCGATACAAATCGTTACTCAGTTTCATTTTTTCTGCAATAATATCTTTCATGATTGTATTACAAAGAACCAATTGATTTTTACCCTTCTCCTTGGCTTTGTGCATGGCTAAATCTGCATTCTTGATGAGAGTTTCATAGGTTTCCCCGTCCGTTGGAAAAACTGATATCCCAACACTGGTTGTCACATTGATTTCATTTTGATTCAGCTTGAATGGTTGCCTGAAGGCACCAACGATTTTGTCTGCAACTTTCAAAATGTCATCGACGCTTCTCATGTTTTGGACCATGATGATAAACTCATCACCGCTAACCCTAGCGATGGTATCGGTTTCTCGAACGAGATCAACGAGCCTAGCGGCCACAGCTTTGAGCAATTCATCCCCTTGAGAACGTCCGAAGTTATCATTAACCGTTCTGAGCCCATCAAGGTCCAAAAATAAAATTCCAATTGGTTTTATAATCCTCTTCGCTAAATTTATTGCCTGCCGAAGCCTGTCCACTAACATCACACGGTTTGGCAATCCGGTTAACGAATCAAAATGTAAAAGCTCCTCAATTTTTTTGAGTGACATTTCCCGAAGGGTTATTTCACTGGCGAGTTCTTGATTAGCAATGACGAGCTCTGTTGCCCTTTTTTCTTTCTCTTGGTTTTGAAAGACAAGCTCTTTATTGGCAATGATTAACTCTGCTGCTCGATCTGCTTTTTCTTGGGTTTGAAATGCAAGCTCTTTATCTGCAATAATCAGTTCTGCTGCCCGCTTATCCTTCTCTTCGTTTTGTTTTTTCTGTTTTATTGTCTTTAGAGCAGATTCGCCAATCATATTTATTAATCCATTGAAAAAATCTAAGAACCTCAATATGGTTTCCTTATTATATATTTGACATTCTTCAAGTGCTTCTATGTACTCTTTTTTATCAAAGCCTAACTCTTCAGCCTGCTTGATAAAGAAGTCTTTATCAGGTGTTTCAAAAAAGAACTGTCCGATTAATAAGTTGGCAATGTGTACTCCATCTATTGTGATGGGCGTTGCAACATCCACCATGCCATTCTTGCAAATATAAATTGAGTATTTCTCCTTTTTCTTTAATTGATTAGCTAAAATTGTATCGCTTTTTAAGCACCGCTCTAAAGATATTTCGTGTTTTCTATGAAACTCTGTGCATATACTTTTCCAACCCACCCCATGCAATATGTTCCCATTAAGATCCACGATAGAATTAGCTAATCCAGTCGCATAATAGAACTGCTCCAAAAGTTTGGATAGTTTTTCAATTTCCAATATTTCCTTTAAATCATTAATGTCTTCTGAACTGAATGATGAGGATTTTCCCATTGAATTGTTATCTCCTTTCACGAAGTAATCTTACATCCAATTTCAATAATTATTAACATCTAACATGTTCAGTTATTAGCATATTATTTAGACTCCCGCTTACTTTTTTTATCTATGGGCTTCGATGCTTCAGTTTTCTCTTTTTTGGTTCTTAAGCAGTTTTTCAATCATATCTACTGACACCGGCTTGCTGAATAGATACCCTTGTACTCCGTCGCAGACAGGTGAGCCAAAAAAATGTTGATCCAGAGACCGAAGGCTTTCTAATTGTCTGTCATCCTCAATCCCTTCAGCGATAACCTTGAGATTCATATTGTGAGCCATCGCAACGATTGCTGATACAATAGCAGCGGACTCCGGATCATCAGCAATACTTGATGTGAAAAACCTGTCCAGTTTTATTGCGTATATCGGAAGTTTTCTGAAATATAACAAGGAGGAATATCCGGCTCCGAAATCATCGATAACAAATCGTACCTGGTGCTTGTACAGTCTCTGGATAACATCGATAGAATACTCAATATCATTCAAAACTGTACTTTCAGTTATTTCCATAAGTATTGATTCAGGGCTGAGTCCAGTTCCGTTTAGCACATCAAGTATGACCTCTACCAGGTTCTTTTGTTGAAACTGCCGGAGTGAAAGATTAACAGAAACATGTGCAGGAGAATATCCGGCATCTTGCCACTTCTTTGCCTGCCGAAAAGCCGTCCACAAGACCCATTCTCCAATAGGAACAATTGAACCGCTTTCTTCAGCTGCTTTCATGAATTTTGAAGGTGTGATTATCCCATACTCTGGATGGTTCCACCTAATCAACGCCTCTGTTCCAATTATATTGCCTACTGTGAGGTCGATAATCGGTTGATAAAGCAGTATTAACTCATTGTTCTCCAATGCCTTGTCAAGATTGTCTATTAAATGGTCTGCATTTATGGTTGAAAGACTCATCGATGTCGAGAATAGCTGATAACGATTGCTTCCATGATTCTTGGCGAAATACATGGCAAGGTCGGCATTTTTCATGAGATTTTCCATATCACTACCATCTGTCGGATAGATACTGATGCCCATACTGGCCGTTATTTTGAGTCTATGAGTATCAATAACACACGGTGCTATGATTCTTTCAAGAACCTTTTTAACGACCGTTTCATAATCTTCCGGGGATTTCAAATCTTCTATCAGTAGCACGAATTCGTCTCCACCAAGTCTGACTGCCGTATCGCTTTGCCGAATAGATTCTGTCAAACGCTTTGCTATTTCGATGAGTAGAAGATCACCGATACTGTGTCCAAGAACATCATTTACATTTTTGAATTGATCCAGGTCCAATAAAACGAGGGCGATAAATGTTTGGTCTCGTTTTGCTCTGGCGATGGCCTGTCTCAATCGGTCTTTAAGCAATAGTCTGTTTGGGAGATTCGTCAGCGCATCGTGATGAGCCAGATGTTTGAGTCGGTTTTCCATATCCCTGAGTTTTGTGACATCTTTTGATACGATTACATAACCAATGGTCTCACCTTCATGATCTCTGCACTCTGATGCAGAAATCATGATCGGTATCTGCTGGTTGTTTTTTGTGATGAAATCAGACTCTAGATTACGGACAGGGCCTTTTTTCAGGAGATCCAATATATGCTGGCTCTTGTTACTGTTGCCTTCTGGGAACAACCTGTCCAGTTCTGTATCTGTCAATTCGTCCTCTTCATAGCCTAATAGTCTTCCAGTTTCTATATTTGTATGTAAAATCTTGCCTATGGGATTGATAAGAATTACTGCATCGATGATAGTATGAAGAATGTTGTCTGCTGCGACCGTTGGTGTCAGAGTTAACAATTTGTATTTTTGTATGCCATACATGACGCCCATAATCCAGATAAGCATACTGATAATCGTCATGTCAGGAAAATCAATTTCAAACAAAATGTTCATGAAGTAACTGATAGTTCCAACTATGAGAGATAGCATTCCTGAAATAAATATGATTTTTGCCTGTTTTCTTTCTCTTATTGAATGCGCTTTCTGCCATTTGAAATAGCATAGACTAAAGCCGATGATACTGAAAAGAAGATAACGTATTAAACTTGCCTGTAGCCATATAGATCCTGTACTGCGAACCATCTTCCACCCAAAGCTTCCCATGATATAATCATTAACGCTTGAATTAACCGTTAACTTGTTTGCAATTAAAATGAAAACTGGCAGATAGATGATTATGTATGACCACCATTTTTTCAGGAATCTTGTTTTTCCTGTATACAATAAGAAAAAATGCAAAACAAAGCTTGAAAAGGAATAATAACCGAAAGAGGCAATGATATCCCAGAACAGACTGCTTTCTTTATTTGGTGCTGTAATAAAAAAGGTAAGAGCAAATGCCCAGACGGCAAAACTCATATTCAAAGCAAAAAAAGCTCTGTTTAAAGCCGATTTCCTGTCCAGAATAATGACATATATGCCTGAACCCAGGTAAATCACAAATGAAAAAAACATAACGAGCGCTAATACATTCATTCAGTCTCCCTTCTGACGTAACATTTATTTGTAATTATTCTCAGCAATACCATCTTACCCATATTTTTATCTCTTAGCTTTTTCGGATTAATTCGATACTAATTTTTAGTTATATAATTTATAGTACTATAATTTACATATTATTTCAAATCTTTTAGTTTCAGATACAATCAAAGTATCAAAAACACGCCTTCGTTGAGCTTCTTTTTCTTTGTCTAATCACTCAAAGCTTGATACAATTTGGCGTTATTCGATTAACGCTAAAAGGTTGGAATAACGCCAAATTGATTGAATATCTGTAAAAAGGGCAAAAGATAATGCCTAATATCCCAAAGTTTAAAGACGAGAGCTTTCGCTCCCGTCTATTATTTTGGTATCAATCTGTTCAATATATGCCTGGATGTTTGAGATCTTAGTTATGAATCTATCTACAGTTTGTTTAAGCTAAATTGATTCTATCGTCTTCATTGTCTGTCGCTTTATCCAAGTGTGGTTTATCTTCCTTTAGCCATCGATTCATGGATACCAGCGCAACCATTACAAATATTAGAATTGGGAAAGCAACAACCAAGGACGTTGTCTTAATAGGTACCAAGCCTCCGATGTTCATTACAACGAGTGCTAGACCTCCCAACATGAGTGCCCAAAACATTCTATTCCACCATGCGGGTTCTGCATCTCCTGATATGTCCTTAGAAGAGACAGATGCCATAGTATATGCTGATGAATCAATTGTTGTTGCGGAATACACAAATCCAACAAAAATGAAGAGAACAAGTAGTATTGAGCTGCCAGGTAGAACCATAAGAGAACCTACAATAGCAGCAGCATCACCTGAGCTTGATAATACACTTCCAAAATCAAATAGTCCATTGATCTGATTATATAGAGCGTTTCCACCAAAGATTGCATGGAATAACCAACAACCTAACGATCCACCCATAACAACACCAAAGGCAACTTCTCTAAATGTTCTTCCTTTTGAAATTCTGGCTATGAATGCACCCATATACGGTGCGTATGCAAAATACCACGCCCAATAGAATACAGTCCACCATTGTGGAAACATGCTTTTAGCCACTGGGTCTGTGTAGAATGCCATTTTGAAAAACTCTGAAGTCATAATTCCCATACTATTTGTAAAATTGTTCACAATAAACCAAGTTGGCCCAATGACTAATATCATACTGCAAATAACCATTACTAAAACAACATTTATATCACTTAAAACCTTGATTCCTTTTTTCAGTCCCAATGTTACTGACGTTGTAAAAATTGCTGTCCAGATCACTATGACAACAACATCAACTGTAAAAGTATGCGGTATGCCTAAAAATCTGGCACATGCTGCAGCAAGCATCGGTGTCCCTGATGCCAGAGATGTTGCATTAGCTCCCATTAAGCCAAATATAAGTAAAAAGTCAATGAATTTTCCAAGGACTCCCTTAGCATTCTTTTCCCCAATAACACCAATACAAGATGTGCTGAATCTCAAATTTTTATATTTTCTATTATGATAAGCATATCCAATAGGAAATGCCATAATAGCATAAATTACCCATCCTAAGACACCCCAATGAAACATGGCGTATGCCATTCCATAGTCCGCTGCTTGAGATGTTAAAGCTTCAATTCCAAATGGTGGTGATGAATAAAAATAATACCATTCTTTTGAGGCCCAGGCTAATAGAGATGTGCCAATTCCTGAACAAAAGAACATTGCAATCCAGCTAAATGTTTTGAATTCCGGCATTGCATCCGGCCCACCAAATTTCACGTCTTTGTATTTTCCAAATGCCAACCAAGCAATAAAACCGCCGCTGATCAGAGTTCCCCAGATATAAACCGCTCCCATTTGATCTGTAAGAAAATCAAATGCCCTCTGTAGTACCACGCCTGAGCTTGATTCAAAAATAACCATGAATACAACTAAAACAAGTATTAATCCTGCTGCTGAAAAGAATAACGGTTTGTCCACTTGAGCGGATATTTCTTTAACTTTTGCTTTTTTCTCCATAATATCTCTCCTTAAAATTTTGTAATAGAACAACTTTTAAAAAATTGATGAAAACATAAAACTTTTTTAATCTAATCTAGGAATATCAAACAAGTTGAGATTATTCCAGGCATTCTCTAAACTAAGTTCTCCATCCTGTAGTTTTGTAATGATTTCCACTACTTTTTCCATATAAGGTGTTTTGATTCCCAATTCTTTTCCCTTTTCTACGAATTTTCCATTTATAAAGTTGATTTCACATTTTTTTCCATGCCTAATATCTTGTAGCATACTAGCTATTTGGTCTCTATAAGGTGTATAGATGGGTGTCCAGTAGTCTTTAATAACCCTTTCCATTTCCATCTCGTTCTTAAAACAAAGATTCTCTTTCAAAGGCTCTAATCCAAATAATTTAACCGGTCTTATACCCAATGCGCTAATGATTTCGGCAGCTTCCATTCCTAAATGGGCTATCACTCTCATTGCAGCTTCACTGTCCAATACCTTACCAACATCACAATTCAAAGCAGTTGGTAATGCGCTAAATACAGAATTATCAGTTAATTTTGTATATCTCATTCCTAAAAGATTATCTACGACTTCAACATGCATTAGCCCTGAAAAGAAATCTTGAACTTCTTTAACTTTATCATCTATTTCACCATTAATTCTTCCAAATGTTATTCCACAAGAAAGTACTGGACAGGTTAACTCCGACACACCAGGTTTTAACCAGGTTGCTGAAAACTCCACACCTCCTCCCATAACCCTTTTTTCTCCAACAATTTCTTTAGATATGTCCTCAGGAATACCATTTTGCAGTGTTAAGACTATCGTTTCATCATGCATGAACAACTTGGCACTATTCAAAGACTCTCTAATTGTGGTTTGTTTAGTGAGTGAAATAATTAAATCATATTTTCCTTCCATCTGGTCTGGAGTAATGGCTTTCACAGGTATCGTTTCATTTAGATGCCCTGTAATTCTAGCCCCGTATTTATTCAATGCTTCAACATGTTCTTTATGGTTATCGATCAGCACAATATCCTTACCACTTTTAGCTACCAATGCGCCAAGTATCGTTCCGATAGAACCTGCTCCAATAAGAGCTGCTTTCATATTTACCTCCCAATGTCATCATTTCAGTACTTTCTTACAACAATTTTGCATATGATCCGTTTGTATTACGTAATTATTCCTTCTTTTCTAAGCTTATGTATTTCGATATCCGTCAAACCATGTTCCCTTAGTATATAATCTGTATCTTCTCCCAGTCTCGGAGAAGCTTTTTTGATACAAGCAGGAGTTCGATCTAGTTTCATTGGATTACCAACTACTCTATATTTCCCCAAAGTTTTTTCTTCTATTTCCACAAGCATTTCCCGGTCTTGAATTTGCTTATGCTTCATTATTTCTTCTACAGTCATTACTGGAGCATTTGGAATATTCTCTGCGGTAAATAGTTGAGTAAGCTCATCTTTTGTTTTGCCAATCATGAATTCTCTTATTATAGTATCAATCTCCGAAAAGTTTAAACATCTTAATGCATTTGTTTTAAACCTTGAATGATTTACATACTCCATTTTGCCTATAATCTTGCAGAAACTGTCCCAACCATTTTCACCTGCCAACCCTACAGAAAAATATCCGTCTTTGCATTCATATACATCATAAGGAACAAGGGTAGAAGCGTCATTGTTTCCACATCTCGTAACCCTTTTGTTCAACATTGAATGCATAAGTATTGGGCTTTCGAGAGTCGCCATTAAAGAATCCAGCATAGATACATCTACTCTTTGTCCTTTACCCGTTTTTAACTTGCTTATATATGCCATAAGCACACCCAAAGTCGCATTAAGACCAGCTAATGATTCAGATATGGCTGGTCCAGCCTTTACAGGAGGCATATCCGGAAAACCCGTCATATCCATTACACCGCTCATTGACTGAATGACGTTGTCATAAGCTGCATAAGACTTCATTATTCCGGTCTGACCATATCCTGAAATTGATGCATATATGATTTCAGGGTTTATCTTTTTGATCTCTTCATATGAGAGTTTGAGTTTTTCCATTGTTCCAGGTTTCGAAGACTCAATCACTATATCAGCTTCTTCAATCATTTTCATTATGATTTCATGACCTTCTTTAGATGTAATATCTATTTCCATACTGTGTTTATTTCTATTAATCGAAGCAAAATAGCCGCTTTGTCCATCAACTATAGGCTCCCAGTATCTGCTGACATCACCGACTCCTTTCCTTTCAATTTTTATAACAATTGCCCCAAAATCTGCCAGTTGAAGGGTGCAGAACGGACCAGCATAAGCTTGTGTTAAATCAATGACTTTTACTCCGCTTAATATACTCATAACTTCGACACCTCGTTTGTTTCAATGATGCCAGAATCCTTGAGAGCTAACACTTCGTCATCTGTATATCCAATCATTTTCAAGTAATAAACTGTGTCTTCTCCCATTAAAGGCGCTGTATTTTCAATGCTTCCTGGCGTTTCTGACATATGAATGGCTATTCCTGGAAACATTACTTTGCCAAGTTTCTTATCATTCACTTCTTTTATACTGTCTCTATCTTTTATCTGTTCATTATTGATAGCTTCATCTACACTTTTGACAGCACTTGAAGAAATGCCAGCTTCATTCAGTTTTTTTTCAATCTCATGTTTCGATAGTGATGCAAATGTTTTTTCAAGTTCGGGTTTAAGTTTTTGCTCGTAATTCTTGATACGCAATTCGTTTGTTTTGTAATGCTCATTATTATACATTTCATTCAGATTGAAAGTATCGCAAAACAATCTCCATTGTTTTTCATTTGTAACAGCGATCGTAACATATCCATCTATGGCCTTTAAAGTATCATAAGGCGCCAACGAAAGATAACGATTGCCTGATCTGCTGAGAGATTTTCCCGTTAGCTCATAAGTTATTTGAGCCTCTTCAAGAACTGAAAATAAACTGTCCAATATTGCAATATCTATTTTCTGTCCTTTACCTGTATTCATTTTATTAATAATTGCCAGGTTAACTGCTGTAGCCATATACATCCCACTGAGATGGTCTCCAAGAGCTACCCCTACTCTTGTAGGGGTTTTATCTGGAAAACCTGTTCTATCCATAATGCCACTCATTGCTTGTAAGTTGATGTCTAGACCATTTGCATTCTTCATTTCACCCGTTTTTCCAAATCCACTCAAAGAAGCGTAAATTACCTCTGGATTGATTTTTTTGATGCTTTCATAATCAAACCCCATTTTCTCCATACTTCCGAATTTGAAATTTTCACATACGACATCTGCATTCTTTATTAGATTAAGAATTATTTCTTTACCTTCTTTTTCTTGTGCATTTATAGCGACACTTTTTTTATTCCTATTCAAGTACGCATAGTATCCACTATCGTCTCCGATCATAGGTTCCCAATATCTCGCCAGATCGCCAACTCCTGCTCTTTCAATTTTTATGACTTCAGCTCCAAAATCAGCCAAAAGCATAGTTGCGAGACTTCCTGCATGAGCCTGTGTGAAATCTACAATTCTAATACCTAATAATGGCTTCATCCTGACTCCTTTACGTTCATATTATTTATTATATAAATTCTTATACTCTAATGATGGCGTTCTTCGCATTCTATCTAAACTGAGGCTTTTGTTTAACGAGACCGAATGCTTTCCTTGCTTCCTGTGGCGTCATTATTTCACCACCAAGACTCTCAATTATCGACTTTCCTTTTTCCACCAACAGACCATTTGTCGCAAACTCACCTTTAGATATATAGATGTTATCTTCAAGGCCTACTCTTACATTTCCTCCCATTAGATACATCAGTGCCAACATTGGAAATTCTTCTTTTCCGATTCCAAATCCAGCCCAATGATGTCCTTGAGGAACAAGATCTCTCATTGCAACCACAGCAAGTGTTGTAGATTTAACGCCATACGGAATTCCTACGCAAAGCTGGAACAAAGTGTTGTTAGGAAGTAATCCTTCTTTTAAAAGATCATTTGCTTGCCACATAAACCCAAGATCAAAAGCTTCAACTTCTGGTGTAACTCCTGTTCCCTGAATTAATCTTGCAGATTCTCTCAATTGCTCATATGTCGCAATATATAATAGATTCTGCCCCCAATTGATGCTGCCACAGTCAAGGGTACTGATCTCAGGTCTGCATCTTAATATATGCTCCATTCGTTCCGCAGGTGTTATCATGTCTGAACCTGGTCCCGGCATCAATGGATTGTTTTTATCGGGAGTCCAATCTCCGCCCATTCCAGTTGTAATGTTAATGCATACGTCCACATCCGCATCTCTTATAAGCCTAACTGTTTCTTGATATAACTCAATATCTCTGCACGGTGCGCCTGTTTTAGGATCTCTTACATGCATATGAATTATTGAAGCACCTGCTTTCGTCGCTTCAACCGCAGCTGCCGCTATTTCTTCAGGTGATTTTGGTATGTTAGGATGCTTCAGATGGGAGTCTCCTGAACCAGTCAAAGCACATGTGAGTGCAACCTTTTTCTTCATTTCCATTTATTTGTCCTCCGAATTCATTATTAGATGCAAACAATTTTTAATTTTAATTTTGTATTACACCATTAGTTGTTTAATTGTTTGCTACTTAACTTGCAATTAATATGCCAGATTTGAAATTCTATAAAAAATGAAATAAGCTGAGTCTCCATCTATTTTCTTATTAAGATTTGTATCTTATTTAAAGGTAATTATCGCCAATTTAGAATGTTTTATGTTCATCTCTTAAAAATAGATTTCATTTTAATCAACTGATGATAATTCATCTGCGCTTAGTCCTCACATTATAATTGAGTCGTTTTTAACTCATTGGCATTAAAACCAGTCCAGTTATAACTCGTTTGTGAAATATATAACCAAATTGCATCATCGATGTTTTTCAAGTAAAATGACTACTATATGATGTGAATTAATAATAACTCATTTGAGGTGCTAGCATGGTTGAAAAAGAAAAAATATATGGATTTGATTTTCAAACATTTTTCAGAATCATAGACAATATGTATGATGAAGTATATATAACTGACAATAACTATAAACTTTTATATGTAAACAAAGCCTGTGCACGCCACTATGGAGCAACTCAAGATGAAATGATAGGCAAAACTTCTTTCGATTTTTCAAGAGAAGAGTGGTGGAGTCCTAGTTTTTTAACACCAATGTATAAGGACAAGCAAGTTTATGGGGCAAAACAGACTCTAGCCAATGGAATGGAAGTATTGACAATCGCAGCACCAATTTTTGATGATAAAGATAATATTGAATTCGTTATCATGAATGTACGGGATGATATACAGGAAATAGCTCTTTACAATGATCAACTTGAATCTGATTCTTCAATTGATAACTATAATTCTAAAAGTTATGTTTTTAAAAGCAATTCTATGAAAAAAATCTATTCGTTAGCTACAAAAATAAGCAAGGTAGATGCTACTTGCATAATAACTGGTGAAACTGGTGTTGGTAAAACACACCTAGCTAATCACATGCATTTTTCAAGTCCAAGAAAGGATAAACCTTTAATATCAGTTAACTGTGCAAGTCTTCCTAGCGAACTAATAGAATCTGAACTTTTTGGCTACTCTAAGGGAGCTTTTACAGGCGCTAATCAATCTGGGAAAAAAGGATTAGTTTGTTTGGCAGATGGAGGAACTCTCTTGCTAGATGAAGTATCCGAATTGCCACTATCTGCCCAAGCTAAAATACTCCATGTTGTGCAGGAAAAAGAATTTATTCCAGTAGGTGGAACTACGCCAATAAAGGTAGATGTTAGAATCATAGCTGCTACAAATAAATCATTAAAGAATCTTGTGAAACTTGGTTTTTTTCGGGAGGATCTATATTATAGATTAAATGTTGTAGAACTCTATATTCCTCCACTAAGAAAGCGTAAAGAGGATATTCCGCACCTTGTATCTCATTTTATTAAAGAGATATCTGATAAATACAGCATGAAAAGAAACATGTCTGATGGTGCCCTTGATATCTTGATAAATCACTATTGGAGAGGAAATATAAGAGAATTAAAACATGTCATAGAAAGGCTAGTGCTTACTTCAGATACCGTTATAATTGGACGTAATCAATTACCTATGTCAATGTTCGGCATAGAAGACCAAGCAGTTCAAGACGATGAAGATGATGATAATATGTCTTTCGACGAGAAAACAAGCTCTTACGAAGGATATCTCATCAGAAAAGCTTACGAAGAACATAAAACCTCAAGAAATGTTGCTGAACAACTCAGAATAAGTCAAACTAGAGCTAATAAACTGATAAGAAAATATGTTAATAACCAAGAAACTTGATCTGATATACAATAAACAAAACTGAAGCATCTTATGCATAAGGAGAAAAATGAAAATCAATAAAGTATTAGCACTTTTAGCAATCACACTTGCTTCCATAATCTGGGGAATGGGTTTTATATCTAGAGAGGTTCTGGTGTCAGTAATTCATCCAGGTTCGTTGACGGCTATCCAGTTTCTCTTCGTAACAGTTCTTTTAGTTTGTTACAATTTTCTGATTAGAAAGAAATTTACCATCAATAGAAAAGATTTCGTGGGTCTTTTTATTACTGGGATTATCGGCATTAGCTTATATGGTGTTCTGATCAATTATGGCCTTCAAAGAGTAGATTCGTCTACCGCTTCAATACTCTTAGCTATCATACCAGTGATTTGTTTACTGGTGGATCGGTTTTTATTTCAAAAGGCTTTAACAAAACTCAAAACAATATGTATACTGGGGTCTGTCTTTGGGGTATATTTTGTTATCGGCTTAAATGAAACCGGAATAGCGATCAATGTATTGGGTTATATTTATCTTATCGTTGCCATGTTAGCTTGGGTCGCTTTTTGTTTTCTAGCTGATCCGTATTATAAACGATATCCTGTGACTGAAACTTTTATGGTTCAATCACTAGGGGCTTTCGTCAGTTCATGTATTTTTTTGATTCTATATCCAATTCAACTGTCTGCATTATCTCAAGTTCAATGGATACATCTAAGCAATCTAATGCTATTGAACGCCTGTTTGAGTTATGCTTTTTATGTAGTGGCTATAAAAGAGCTTGGCGTCACGACAACAAATGTGTTCAACAATATGGTTCCAGTTGTTACTGTTCTTGTTAACTTAGTTTTTTACAACAAGCCAGTTCAAATGCGTCAATTTTGGGGAATGCTAATCATTATTACTTCTGTTGTTCTTCTAAATATCACACGAGAATCTGATCAAATAAGTTCAAAAACTATAATAACAGATCATAAGCAATATAAAATTGCCAAGTAAAGATTATGAATCTACTCTCCTATATTTGATTTGCAGCCCCAGTGATACCATTAGGCATCGCTTCCCGCAAAACTCATACGACGCTCTGGTTGCTCTCCAGAATCAATCACACAGTTTCAAAAAGTCCTTGAAATAGGGTACACTATAAATAGAACCTGCCCGCTAAATATACTCGATATTGTTAGGTATTGATTCAATAAAAAACTCCATGTCCTTTAATCCAATTTTTCCCTTATACAACGCATGTATTTTATTATAATTGGTTATGGTTTCATATAAATCTTCATAATTTGCTTTTTTTATCCTGTCAATGGAATTATATCCGCATACGACAAGTAGTGTTGCAAAGGTTTGATTCACATACCTCAACCTCGATACATCGACAAGCTGTGCCAGATAGAATACTTCTTCCTCACTGCAATTCAGCTTTGTCTTCAATGTTGATCTTGCTTCACCATTTTTAATATGTTCAAATAATTCTAAAGTTGTCTTAACACCCAATGATAATAGCTTTTTCTTTGTAATTTGATTAACATATGGAAATCCTTCAATTTCTCGAGGTTCAGGATGCAAACTGTTAATTTCACGTCTTAGCACCGTTAAGTAGTTCATATCAATATTTGTTCTCTCTGAGAATAAAGCTACCTTTGCCTTCGTCTTTAATCTTTGTTGTAATTCACCAACATTATGAATATCATTTTCTTCAATGATCTGAAATATGTCATCAATATTCTCTTTCAATATTTGCTGACTTGGTAATAACTTAGTTCTTTTAAGCTTTTCATAAAAATCCTTTAATGTTATTTCAAACAAGTTTATATAATATCCCATGCCTTTCAATCTCCTTCTTTTTTCAGGCTTACCCCTTTCAAAATAAAGAAGCTACCTTCTAATACTTTTCAGCTATAACAAGCATTTCATAATCCTCTGTTGTGAGTTTATCATCCCTTGAAAAAACACCAAGCATTGCACCGAATATATCTATTCATTAAAGCCTAAAGATTTTCGCTTGGAACATAGTACCTTTCATTACACTAAAGCTGGTGCTCATTCCCATCATCAATAGTAAAAGTAGTGATGTTATAATCGACCAATTGTTCCTTGAGTAAAAATTTCTTTGTCATATTTTTCTCCATAGTAATCAAATAGTTTTTCATACCACTGTTTCAGTGTAATACAACCTCTTATCAATTTCAATTCAAAACATGTAACATGTTCTATATAGTTGTTTCCGTTTCTTTCAATCGTTTAATTTCAACTAATCTCTGTCTTTAGTCGACTATTTCTTGTAAAACTCTTTAACCATGTTTGTTATTTGAGTTTCCGTTCAAGAAACTCAATTATATAATCATTAACAGTTTCTGGTTCTTGATTTGTCAATGTATGACTTGTTTTCGGAATAATATTAAATTCGATGGACTTTACTATTTGTTTTGCACGTTTTACAAGCTTCCCAACATTGACCAGAACCTCATCTTCTCCTATTAATACCATTATTTCTATATTTAGTTTCTGTAATTCTGATGCTGAAAAAATAGTTTTCATCATTGGAGAAATATAATACTTTCCATATCTCATACCAATAAAGATCATTTCAGTAAAATCATTTTCAACGATCTCTTTATTTCCGTTGCTCCACTTTAAAAATTCCAATCTAGCTCTTTTTGTAGGAAAAAGCATTAGCTTTATAAAACGAATCCAAAAAGTGATATTTAGAGATATAAATGTTTCTGTTGGCGAAATCATGATCAATTTTAATACCCTTTCCGGGTTTAAAACTGCTAGGTTTAAACCCAGAAAAGACCCATAAGACATCCCTGCATAATACGCTTTATCAATTTCCAATAAATCCAGCACCTGAACCAACCAATTGGCAGCGTCTCTTTTGTTTTTAAAAGGCTTTATCGGTTTACTCCTTCCAATATCACCAAGCGTATCAATAGCATAAATCCTGAATTTTTTTGATAAGGTTTCAACATTAGTTACCCACATTAAAGAAGTCGCCGATGCTCCATGCAATAAAACCAGTGGTGGTTTGTCTGTTTCTCCGGAAATGATAATTTGTGTACTGCCAAATTCGGTAACAATATTCTTTATTTCATATGGAACAGGCCATAGTTTCAAACAAGATTCATATAAAGACATATATTGATCATGGGATTCCTTTGTTTTAAAAAGAGGTAGATAATCTGTCATAAAATCTCCTGTTATTCTATTTTCATCAGTATTTTCTTGGAAATTTCTTTTGTTTCATCCCCATTCTTCATGGTGAAAATATCCTATGAACTGTTTCAATATAAATGAAGGGGGCTTTTGAGTATGATTTAATTTATCTTATCACAGTTTAAAAAATCAATAAACACTAAATCTATTAACGCCAAAAGGTGCACCCATTTTTTATTTCGGTGCATTTTATTATTTCCGGTGCATTTTTGGTGCAAATCATTTATCGTTATTAAACCTTTTCACCGTTTTTAATCCTATACACTGTCTCAAAAAACACGAAAACCCGTTGAAATCAACGAGTTTCGATTGTATCAAACATTGTGTTCCTATTGCCGGCTACATTAGTCAAATCAAAGATTTGGATTTCGCGGCCTCTGACCTACTAAGAAATCAAAGATTGAAACAGGCACCTCAAGCATATTATTATCCATTGATAATAAGAATTATTTAAAATCACGTACTATCGTCAAAGCAAGTATTGATTGTATAATAATTGGGTATAAAAGTAAAACACTTAGTAAACGAGAAAGTTGAAAAGATGTAATTAAAGCAGCATTCCCTCCCATCTCTGATGCTATGATTCCCATATCAGTTAACCCTCCTGCTGATGACGAAAAGAGGGCGGTAACAAGGGGGATTTTTACCCATCGGCTTATTATTATGCCCAGCACTTGGTTCAATAGCATCCAACCTAATATTATTATCATAACAGGAACTATGGAATTCCAGACTTCTAATAACTCCTGATGTGAAAACCTCAAACCTATCAAAGTTCCACTCAATATTTGTGCAAAACGTCTAAGAGATAGTGGCAAATACCCTTGATTGGTGAAAATATTGAAAACAGCAACTCCACAGATAGAGAAGCATAAAATACCTGCTGGCAAATTACTTAACTTTCCCAATATGCCTGATAGTATGCCAATGGCTAATGTTAAAACGATTCTATATGTTTTTGTATTTCTAAATTCAAAAAATAAATTTCTGCTTTTTGTGATTGCAATTTCGTTACTTCCTTGACTTAATTCAGTTATATGCTCGCATCCATAGCCTATTCTATCAGATAACAGAATACTATATTTGATAATAAATGGAGTAAAACCAATAATACTCAACAGTCTTATCATTTGAACTGTTGATACGATTGACGCATTAGCTTTTATATCCATAGCAAGCAAGGTCATATCAGTAACTCCACCAGGAGCCAAAGCAAGAAAAGCAGTATAAAAATCTATGCAACTTACTAAGGATAGTATTTTGCTTGAAATCAAATTGTAGCCTATCATAACCAAAATCATAAATAATGAAGGCTTTATTATTGTTTTTATTTGTCTAAGATCTCCAATACTTATACGGCAGCCAATATAAGCTCCTATTAAAGATGTACTGAAAGTTTTTATGTAATACGGAAAATAAGCTAGATCTGTCAATGAATTCAGTAAAGCCACACCTAAAATAGCTCCTAGTAGTGCGCCTGCAGGAATTTTCAGTTTCAATGCTGTTACACCAAAGAAAATTGCAACAACTAATGTAATTGATAAATTAATCATAAGATTGTCTAACCCCTATAATATTAATGTCCACTAATGAGAAAGCAACTAGCCTTCCTGCATGACGCTTCTAGGATGAATTTATTTAAAAATAAAATATTTTTTTAGCTTCTAATTCATTATCAATTCTAATAATATGTTCTTGTTCATCAATTCCTTCAGTTTCATATTTTTTAAGCTTGATAGTTTCCTTCTCTAATTTTTTCTTTGCTTTATCTAGAATTTCTACTGCGTCTTCCGGTCGAATCACAACTATACCATCCTGATCACCGACGATAATATCTCCTGGGAAAACAACCATACCACCGCAGCATATAGGAACATTAATCTCTCCTGGTCCATTTTTATAGGGTCCCTGAGGAGTTATTGCTTTAGCATAAACAGAAAGACCTAATTTGCGAATTCCATCTAAGTCTCGAACGGCACCATCAACTACAATTCCCTTAATTCCCCTTTTAAGGGCATAAGTAAACATTATTT
Source organism: Dethiosulfatibacter sp. (assembly GCA_019084435.1). Next base: position 3,806 of record JAHRFV010000146.1, on the reverse strand, counting down.
CACCCGCTAATGATCTGTCGCAAGCTCCAGCACCATCAACTACAATTACATCCCCAGGTTGTGCAATATCCAGTGCCTTATGAAAAATCAAATTATCTCCAATAGGTGCTTTCACAGTAATTGCTGTACCCAGCAAAGGGATATGATTCAAAGGACGTATAGATGAATTCATACAATAAAGGCGATTCATTTCGTCGTTGATGTTGCTTGATGGAATCCCTTTAAATTGATTAACTAATTCAACATCAGGTCTTTCGATATTTGTAAATATTCTAAATCCAATACTTCTAGTCATTTCCTATTCCCTCCATATTTCAAAGTCTTTAATCTATAAATAATATAAGGTGTTAGTTTTTTTATCAGTGGAGTAGCCATATTAAGCAAAATTAATAATATAAGCAAAACAGCTGCAGGTCTACTAAAATAGAAGCCTATGATGTCTCCTCTTGATAAAACAAGAGATCGTCTTAATCCTGCTTCTCCCATAACTCCTAATAGCATACCTAGTGTAAATGATGCAGTAGCAAACTTTGCTTTCTTCATAATATATCCTACCATGCCAAAGAAAATAAGGATGTATATATCTAACACTCTACCACGAATGGCAAAGGAGCCTAAAACCGCTAAGACAACAATTATTGGTGCAAGTATTGCTTCAGGTATCTTAACGATATTACCCATGACTCTGGATAAAACCAAACCTATTGGCAACATAATGATATTCGCAACTAAAAATCCGAACATAATTGGATATGCAATCGCAGCCTGATTAGTAAATAACGTCATACCTGGCTGAAGACCCTGAATCATCAATGCGCCAAGAAGTACAGCAGCTGCAGTGCTCCCTGGAATACCCAATGTCATTAAAGGAATCATCGCCGCTCCAGTCACAGCATTGTTGGCAGCTTCAGGTGCTGCAACTCCTTCCATAATACCTGTGCCGAATAGTTCAGGATGCTTTGAGCTTTTTTTTGCTGCTGCATAACCTAGAAATGATCCTGTACCTGCTCCAGCTCCTGGTAAAATACCTACGCCAACGCCTATGATACTAGATCTTAAAATTGTGGGCATAATACTTTTTATTTCTTGCAGCGTCAAAAATTTATTTCCAATTAGCTTAGCAACTTCTACAGCTTTATTTTGACCAGAGCTCTTTATCTGATTTGTCATAATCATAACTTGTGCTATAGAAAAAATTCCAATAATTACAACTGTTCTATTAAATCCATCATATAGCAACTCACTACCTAAAGTATATCTAGCGACCGATGACATGGGTGCAAGCCCTATACTCCCTACTAAAAGTCCCATGCACCCAATGCTAAATCCCTTAGCCAGACCATCACTCGAAAAGCTGGATACAAGTGTTATACCTAGTACTGCAAGTAAGAAGTATTCGGGAGAGTCAAAGATCAAGGCTAAACGAACTAATAGAGGAGCGATAAAAATTAATGATAAAGCACTTATAATACCCCCGATGGTCGAAGAAAAAATACTAGTGTTAAGAGCTTTTAGAGCTTCGCCTTTTTGTGTCATTGGGTACCCATCAAAAAGTGCTGCTATACTTGATGAAGTCCCAGGTGTATTGATTAAGATTGAAGCAAAGGACCCTCCCAGTATTCCAGCTGTATAAATAGCCATCAACATTGTGAGAGCTGGGATTGGAGACATACTATAGGTTAGGGGCATCAGCAGGATAATACCGGTAGTTGCATTTAATCCTGGTAATGAACCAATAATCATACCTCCAACAACTCCAACTGTTAATGCAATCAGCATTTCGACGGTAAACAATGCATTTATAAAGTGGGGGATGGTGGGGAGAATATTTGAGTATATGTTAATTAATTCTTCCATTCATGAACCTCCTAAAAAAACATTCCTTTTGGTAATCGTGTATTCAAAACAACAACGAAAAGGTAATATATGAAGACTTCCATTCCAATAATAATCGCTAATATTTTAAAAGGCTTACGGTAACCCAAATAGTAGATAAAAGCGAACAAGAAGACCATGCTAGAAACAAAGAAGCCTATAGTGGGAATTAAGATTACATATGCGGTCATAAAAATTATACAAATCAGTGGATACTTTAATCTTTCAATAGATATCTCTTTGATAACATCTTCTCCCAATTCGATTTTCATATTAAGTTCTCTCGTTTTCTTAATCCCCATAGTTACATTAAATAGGGAAAATATTATTAGAGCCAATGAGACAATCATCGGGAATGCAGATATATTTAAGGCTGCTTCTTCAAATCTAGGAATGAAAAAGCTTCCAACAAAAAAGATTATTCCAATACTTAGCATTGAAGCTGACACTAGCAAATCCTGATGAATATATTTCTTTTTAACCATTGATCTTTTACTCCTTCGTTTTATTTATACTGCTTGGATGATTAATCATCCAAGCAGTATATTCATATGAATTGATTTATGGTAATTTGGTTTTGTTGGGGCCCCATTTATACATATACATAATTTCTTCAAAATTCTTGGCTTCTTTTTGTAGAAACTCTACGTATTGATCATGGGGTAGATAGTCCAGTTCATAACCTTGCCTAGCCATGTCATCAATAAAAACCGGATCGTTTACAACTTTAGTAACATAATCTTCAATCCTCTTGATAATTTCAGGATCTGTATCCTTATGTATTGCAACGCCTCTACTGGAACTATTATATATCTTATATCCACTTTCCTCAGCTGTTTTTACATCAGGTAGAAATAGTGATCGCTTTGTGTGAAAAACAGTAATCACTTTAACTTTTTTGTCTGCTACTAGTGAAGTAATATCTCCAACATTTCCTGTAAATACATCAAGGTGTTTCCCGAGTAGCGAAGTTAAACCTTCCGCTGGACCTTCACCATTTACAATTGTCAGTTGGTCAGCAATTTCAGGCACACTATGTTTAATTTTTCTAATTGTAATATCGTCATCTCCTGCGACACTAGCAGCACTAATCAGTAGATTTTCATTTGTGTTATTTTTAAGATATTCAACAAAATCAGCAAAATCATTAATGCTTTCAAATCGTTTATCATCACTTCGAACAGCAATAACAGATGCATCCGTCACTAAATTACACAACATATAGAGATCATCTGTTGTTGAAAATGTTTCTATACTAGGATTATATATTTCAGTTATGAAGTTAGGATATAAAACGTAAGAAAAGCTATACCCATCTGGCGGGTTTCTCATTACTTCCCTACCTGAGTTATATATCGTTCGACTGCCTGTAAGATTGTTGGGAACTATGGTTATTCCCATTTCTGGCTGCAAATACCTTATTAAGGTACGCATATTCAAATCTCCACCCGCTGCAATGGATCCCCCTATGTAGAAGTTAGCAGTAGTACCTTTCTTAGGATACGATACTTCCAGAGCTGTTGTTGGATTGTTTTGATTTTCTGAAGTTGCTTCTGTTGACTCACTTCCCTTATCACTGCATCCACTAATAAATAATAGTGCTACTATGAGTAATAAAGATATCCACTTCTTATAATTCATAAATTGCCTCCTTAAATTTTTATTCGATTTGTAAACTTAAATGAAAATTGAGAACTCCAAACCCTCTGTGGTACAATGTTTTTGCGAAAAACCAAATACCTCCCAGAAAGGATGAAGTCCTCATGCAAAAAATTGTACCAATCAGTTGCCCAAAGTGCAACAATTATCATTCTTTTTATCGTTACGGTAAAGATAGGCATGGTTATCAAAAATATCTTTGCCGTAATTGTAACCATCAATTTGCACCTGATAATCCTTCCAGCAATACTTTAACTGAACGTCACTATCCT
>JAHRFV010000114.1 GCA_019084435.1 Dethiosulfatibacter sp. | reverse complement strand
GTATGTTATCATTCCTTGTAAGCATTGATTTCCTCCGCTTTTTGATACTTATATTATACCAAAAAACTGAAAAAGAATCCTCTTTTCCGAGAATTCTCTTTCTTACATTTTCGTAATTTTTGACTTTGTCAGCAGTCTGAAGCCTTTATATAAAGGCTTTTCGTACTTTTTGTGGAGGATAAGGAATTAGATTAAGCGCACTGTAAAAAGTTTTGTTTTGTTGTAATAGATTGAGAAATATCATATAATAAATATTATCAATACATATTCACTCGGGTATATCGTAGAAAAACATAACAGTTCAATAACAACAAACAATTCGGAGGAACTAAAATGGAAAAATATTATCTTAATAAAGACGAAGCAGTCTTGTTAATCATAGACATTCAGGAGAGAATGCTTCCTGTCATTAACAATGCAAATTCAGTAATGCAAAGGAATGAAGTGCTCATTGAAGCGGCAAAGCTTCTTGGAATACCTACAATTGTCACGGAACATAACCCGGAAGGACTTGGACATACAGTAGATCAGCTGATTCAAAAAATGCCGGATGTCAAAATCTTTCACAAAACGACTTTTTCAGCCTGTACATCGGAGTTTATTGACTATCTAAAAAAAATGAATAGAAGTAAGATAATTGTGACGGGTACAGAGTCGCATGTTTGTGTATTTCAGACATCGAGAAGTCTGTTGGACAACGGATTTTCAGTATTCCTCGTAGAGGATGCTGTGGGATCTAGAACAGAAATGACACTCAACAACGCCATATCCCAGTTAAGGGATATGGGTGCTGTTATAACCAATACGGAGACCGCTGTTTTTGACCTCTTAAAAGAATCAAATACACCACAGTTCAAGACACTGCTGAAATTAATCAAATGAGAAACTGAACCACCCCAGATGGAGGATAAAGTCATGTATGAACAAAAGACTAAAGAAACTGATAAATCTGTCATAGAGTTTATCGAAAGAATCGAAAATCCTAGAAAAAGAAAGGATGCATACGAACTGTTGGAGATTTTCAGCGGAACCACAGGTTTTGATGCAAAAATGTGGGGTGATAGCATCATTGGGTTTGGATCTTATCATTATAAATATGATTCAGGTCATGAAGGAGACGCCCCTTTGGTAGGATTTTCTCCCCGCAAGGCGAAGATTAGCTTATATTTTGCAACAGGTGATACTGAAAGAGAGGAATTATTAAAGGAGTTTGGGAAGCATACCTCAGGAAAAGCATGTGTCTATGTCAATAAACTTGATGATATTGATTTGGAAGTGTTGAAACAATTAATTAAACAATCTGTTTCATTTCTTCAAAACAGATATCCTGAATAATGATAGATTTCATCAATGATTAACTCCCGGATTGTTGTGATATTTTTAACTATTCTTGGTTGATCTCTCTTGTTAAAAGACGTGACTGATGATATTATTGACTTGAAATCATTAGTCGGACGAGAGGTAACCCAGCGATGCGGAGAATTAAAAAATATATTGGCATGAGAACGCTAAAAACTGCTTTTGGGGCGATAGTTGCTGTATTCATTTCGCAGCTATTGAATCTTGACTATGCCGCAAATTCTGGAATCATTGTGATTCTAAGTGTTCAGAGCACAAAAAAAAAGTCCAGGGATCTTGCTATCATGAGGATAGGTTCAACAATACTCGCGTTGACGATTGGAGCCTTGGTTTTTTCGTTGATAGGGTTTACAGCTATTGCGTTTGGCGTTTATCTGTTGATTTTTATACCGATTGCGGTGCAATTGAAGTTCCATGACGGGATTGTGCCATGCTCTGTACTTGTGACACATCTATTAAGCATACAATCAGTCGCTTTACCAGCACTTGCCAATGAAATGATGCAGATGTTTATAGGCGCGGGGATTGGGTTTTTGCTTAATCTTTATATGCCAAGTCTCGAGAAGATAATTGAACAGGATATTCTTGAAATCGATGAAATGATTAGAAAAATTCTAATGGAGATGGCAAATTGTCTTAGGACTAAGGCAACTTCAATTGATGAAGTATTCTATACCAGATTGGAAGATAAATTACGAGAAGGTTATAACCGCGCTAAAGTAGAATCTGAGAATAGATTGATTTCTAAAAATTACAACCATATACACTATATGGAGTCGCGAATTATTCAATTCGATATTCTGTATCACATGAGACGATGCTTCAAGCGATTGTATGCTTCTTATAAACAGACTTTGATGGTCGCGGATTTGACAGAATTGATAGCCGATAAACTGAATGGACTTGAAACATCAGAAGAGGTGTGCCAAAAAATTGAAGAATATAGAGCTACATTCAAACTCTTGCCCCTTCCATTGACTAGAGAGGAGTTTGAAAATCGGGCGACACTTTATGAATACATCAATGACCTTGAACATTTCCTAAAAGCTAAGAGTACAATCATTGAAAATATAATATAGAGGAAATACATGATGAAAAACATCAGACAAATATTTTTAAGGGGTATATTAACGCTTATACCAATTGTTGCAACTATTTACTTGTTGTATTCTTTATTCAAATTTCTGGATAAGATTCTAGGAACATATATTAGCATGTTGATAGGCAGAACTATACCGGGTATCGGTATTGTTGCTGTGATTATTTTGATATTTGTTATGGGATCAGTTGTCACAAACGTAATTGGTGAGAGGTTATTTAGATTTGCTGAGAGAATGATTAGAAGGATCCCGATTGTTCCAAGGGTATATTTTGGAATGAAACAAATAGTTGAGGCCTTTACATTACAAGGAAAACATGCATTCAATAAGGTTGTTTTGATTGAATACCCCAGGAAAGGATTATACGTGGTGGGTTTTTTGACTGGAGAGTGCAAGGGTGAGGTTCAGGTCAAGACAGATGCAAAACTGATGAATGTTTTTGTGCCTACAACCCCTAATCCTACTTCGGGAATGTTGATTCTGGTTCCGGAATCTGAAATAGTTTATTTAGACATGACTGTAGAAGAAGGACTAAAACTGATTGTAAGTGCTGGTGTTGTAGTGCCTGAAACAACCCCATGAGGAAAATTTGAGGGCTTTGTTGTATCCGAAATATAATCTGAATAATAAAATCAATATTAGGAGAGTGAGATGGAGCGACAAACACATAAAACAGAAATAGGAACATACGAGATAATCGACTTGCAAAAAGCTGCTGAATCTTTGGCGAAATTTGAGAATCTTTACGAGTATGTTATAGATCGTGAAACATCTATACCTGAAGAACTAGCCAAGTTGCGAAACGAAGGGAAAGAGAAAACATTGCGGTTCAGGGAATTAATGGGGCAAAAGCTACTCAACACATCGCTAATAATTTTACTGAAGAAATTTAACATAGATTAAGATAATTCCATAGTGTCTGCAAAAAAACGTCCTCTCGAATTAGGATTTTATTGGGAGCGATGTTTGTTTTTTTTGTTCTCGTACATCAGCAAATCGACTTGTTTTAGAAACTCGTCAGAAGTCATAAGACTAGAGCATTCATAAACTGCAGAACCTATACTAAAGCTAATTTTGAAAGGGAAATTACTTGATAGATTGAACTCTTGGGTGTGTTGGTTGATTCTATCAATGGCAGATTCCAAGTCGCTACTATTTGAGATGTCTGTAACGATACAGAACTCATCACCACCAAAGCGAGCGATGAAATCATTTGATCGAACACTAAGTGTTAGCATTTTTGTTACTGCTTTCAATGCATTGTCACCCATTTCATGTCCAAAAGCATCATTTATCTGTTTGAAATTGTCTAAATCCAATAGAATCAAAGAAAAAGCACCGTTCTCATGACAGTTCTCAACTTTTGCGTTTAGAATATCCTCAAATCGCATGCGGTTTGCTATACCAGTCAGAAAATCAGTATTCATTCCATCATCTTGAATATACAAGAGCACTATCAAAAGTGAAAATACAACGCCATTTAATGCAAAGGGAATGCCATAGATAAAAATCTGCATAAGGGTACCAATAATTGGTGGGATGGCAAAAAACAACAGAGCGAAATAGTATCTCTTTTCTATCTGTTTGCGATTCAATATTAATAGTGTATAGGTAGCCGTCAGCAAAAAAAATGTACTCGCAAAAGATAGTATATAAAGAGGACCCCTATAGTATATGTTGCCAATATCTATATAATAAAAGAATCCATAAAACTCGTTAGCTACAACCATTGAGGCATGTACTAAAAATACTGCTATAATAAGGAATAGCGTTTTTTTTGTCTTTTTATCAGTAAAAAATATCTGGTTGTGAACATATAACAACCATAAGGCAGGCAAGACTGGATTCAATAAAAAAAACAGAAAATTACTGAAATGATTGATTACCGGATAGAAAGTATCTGGTTTGCCATCGAGCCTAGATAAAACATCGATGATTAACATGAAAATTGTTAATTGTGTCATATAAAGATATAGTTGATGTTTAAGAGCTCTTCTTTTAAACCTTCTGACAGAATAAAACTGAAGTATTAAAATCAGAAGAATCGAATAACTATTAAAAATCAGATTGCTGACAATACCCATTTGAACTCCTTTAAAATTTGTACTGATAGTATTATAGTATATCTAAAACCTATAGTAAAGTTGATTGTTAGGGGTATGATGATTATATGCCCTAACGAAAAAATGAAGAGCCTTGACGAATCGTTCTTTTATTCGACCTTGTTGATGGACTGATGAGTAAATATCTTGACAGAGAAGGTTTATTGGAGTAAACTTGTTAAAATAAGGTTTACTGCGATAAACCTAAGGAGGATATTATGGAAAAACACAAACTGTTTGATGCAGAGTATAAGTTTATGTGCATTATATGGGAGAATGAACCTGTCAATTCAACAGAACTTTCCAGGATTTCCTCGTCGTTGCTGGGTTGGAAAAAGCCTACCACCTATACGATGATTAGAAAACTTGCTGAGAAAGAGTTGATTGTAAACGAAAACGCCACTGTCACCGCGATAGTGAAACGTGAGCAGGTTCAAAAGTATGAGAGTGAACAGATAATTGAGAAGAACTTCGATGGCTCTTTGCCAACATTTCTGTCAGCTTTCTTGGATAACAAGAAAATCACTGAGAAAGAAGCCTCTGAACTCAAGCGGATTATAGAGGAGGCAATAAAATGACGGAGCTATTCATCAAGGTGTTAAACATGAGCATCACTGCAACTTACGTTGCCGTTTTTGTTATAATTGCCAGAGTTTTTCTTAGACAAGCTTCAAAGATTTATTCTTATGGATTATGGTCTGTTGTTTTTTTTAGATTGGTAAGTCCTTTTTCTTTCAGTAGTCCATTCAGCCTACTGACCCGAATAAAACCTAGTCAGGATTATGTCCCTTCCAATATTGGCATGATGTCCAAGCCAAATATTGCCACTGAAATAGAGACTATCGATAGAGTTGTCAATCAGATCCTGCCAGCACCAACTGTCATTGCTAGCGTCAACCCAATGCAGATTATTATGGGTGTCTTAGCAGCTGTTTGGTTTGTAGGCATGTCTTTCCTTATACTCTATGCTATCTATTCGTATGTCAAAATCAGATATAGGGTACAATTTGCCACTCTGCTTAAAGAAGGCGTATATGAAACAGATCAAGTTAAAACACCATTTGTGATAGGCGTTATCAAACCTAAAATATACTTACCGCTGGGAATGAAAGAGAAAGAAAGGGATGTCGTTATCAGCCATGAGCAGATTCACATTAAGAGACACGACCACTGGATTAAGCCTGCAGCCTTTCTAGCTTTAGTCTTGCATTGGTTTAATCCCATAGTCTGGCTTAGTTATTTCCTGATGGTAAAGGATATGGAGATGTCATGCGACGAAAGTGTCATTAAAAAGTCTTCATCTGATATCAGAGCTAATTATTCCTCTACTATGCTATCTCTTTCAGCAAACAGAAGTGGTTTGCTGATTCCATTGGCGTTTGGAGAGAGCAATACCACCTCTAGAGTAAAAAACATTATCAATTATAGAAAGCCTGGATTTTGGGCAGGTGCTGTTGCTTTGCTTATAGTGGCTGTTTTGACGATAGGTCTTCTATCCAACCCTTTCAATACTAACACACCTGAAGCAAGAGCAGAGAAGTTCTTGCTGACATATTACACTGTGGACGATCCTGATATAGCTGAATTGCTTTTTGCTCCTGATATTGATCGATCAACTGACAGTAATGGAAGCGGATTAACAGAAATCCCAGGATTTCAGGATGCATTGACGGCTAAATACGGTGAGTTGATGACCGAGAAGGGATTAACGGATTCTGCATCCAACAGGGTTATTCTTGAGGGAGAGATAGCAGCACTACAATATGGTAGCACATTGAAAGTTGATTCAGTCAGTTTAAGCGGTAAAAGTGAGGCAGAAAACAATAATGTGACTTTTCATTACAATATTACTGCCAAGGTTGTTACCAACAGAGGTGATGAAGAAGCGATACAATTAATTGGTGTTCTGGTTATGAAAGAAGTTGAAGGCAAATGGAGGGTTGATTTGTTCAGACCCGAGTCCGGTGAGCTTAAGAGAGTGATGCAATATGGGAAACCCTTTATACATGTGACCAATAAAACCAAAGATTCAATTAAGACTGTAGAAATTAATACAAAAAACAACACTACTGGAACAATGTATGCTGATAATACGCTCCTTGGAATTGGCGACACCTTTTCCTTTGAAATGCCATACTCTAACAATCTTGAGTTCACCATGAAAGCATTAGATAAGGACAGCAACTTATTGGCTGAGAAAAGCTATGCCAGTAATTTCTCTAAAGGTAATGATATTTCTCTTGTGATTGATCAAAATGATGAAGGATTGTTTGTTATCTATCAGATGCCAACCAAAAATCTTGTAGCGGATGAAATATCAATATTCTTTAGCTTCATGAGTTATGCTTTGTTTGAAACTGATGAAGAAATAGTGGCAGAATTAGTGGGTATTTACAATGATCTGGATTTAGAGCCAGTTGAGGTAGAGATTGATATTGCATCGATGCTGTTAATTAATTACCAAATGGATGGACATTCGGTGGCAAGTCTTTCTGTTGATAAGAATGGCGTATTCTGGCTAAATGGCGAGATTCAAACGTTCCGATCGATAGATGAAGCATTTCCGTATGACAGGATAAAAGAGATATATGAAAGTGGAAAAATATCGATAGATTTATAAGGAACCAAACAGGATATAAATTTAATTAACCTCTTGTTGAAGCAAGAGGTTTTATTTTTTAAAAAATAAAAAAATACTTCTTGACTATTTCCATAAATGGAAATATAATCAATTATAGAACAAGTAAAGGAGTTAATCATGAAAGATATAAATCAAGTTTTACTCAATCCCATAAGAAGCAGAATACTTCAGTTTGTTGCAAGTCATGAAACAGCAACAGCTGGTGAAATAGCTTCCTTAATGACAGATGTCCCAAGGACAACACTATACAGGCACTTGAAGATACTGACAGAAAGCCATGTCATAACAGTTGTCGACGAGACCAGGGTAAGAGGATCAGTAGAGAGAACCTATGCATTAAATATAAAAGCTATTTCTGATATCAATACTACAGAGAATGCACTCCAAAATGCTTTTGGATTTCTCATGAAAATCTATGGAGATTTTGCTGAATACTTCAGTAATCCCGATGTAAACCCTGGAGCGGATAAGATATTTTTAAGCAATTCAGGACTTTTACTAAGTGACGAAGAATTCGACGAGTTTCTATTTCAATTAAGTGAATTGTTAAAAAAACATATAAACAATGCACCTGATGGAAAAAGAAAGCAAAGAAGTATATCGTTCATATCATCACCATCTAATGATGAAAGGAAAGGAAAAAATAAATGAAACTCAATAAAGCAACAGTAAAGAAACAAAAAAGGGGAAAAAAACTTATGAGAATCGCTTTAATTATCTTATGTTTAATAGTTGGTGCTAATATTCTGGGATTGATCATCAATAAAACATTATTTAGAAATGAATTAGATTCAATGGAACCTTATGGTCAGTTAGTGGAAGTGAATGGTAGCAAAATGCATGTCTATTCAATGGGGAGTGGAGAAAAAACCATTGTCCTGCTTCCGGGATTCGGCGTTTCATTGCCATCTGCAGATTTTGGACCGCTAATGAGGAAGTTGAGTGAATCATACAAGGTAGTCACCATTGAATATTTTGGAATAGGATTCAGTGATGAGACTGATGAACCCAGAACAAATGAGAATTATATGAATGAGATAAGAACAGCACTTGATCAGGCAGGATACAAGCCACCTTATATTTTAATGCCACATTCAGCCTCCGGTGTTTATTCTGAGTATTATGCAATCAAGCACCCAGAAGAAGTATCATCAATCATCATGTTGGATACAACTTCAACAGCTATTACCGGTAAAAATCCGGGTTATATGAGCGTACTGTATTCAATAGGAAAAATACAGCAAGCTACTGGATTTACCAGAATTACTGCTGGATTGGTACCTGATACGAAATTGGTTGAGAATGGTTATACAGAAAAGGAAATAAAAGATTATAAGATTTTTACATATCATGTCCTTAATGATACATTAATTGATCAGTCCATGTTGTTGATAGATAATATAAATGAAGTGAATAGCCTAGTATTTCCAGAGGGTATTCCTGTGCTAAAAATCATCTCAAAACAATCAGTAGAAGCAATGGCGAAAAAAGACAAGGACGATGGCATGGGGTATCAAAACAAACATCTGAGTGCGCTTGGAAACCAAGTAGCTCATACCGTTGTGGATTCAACACATTTTGTTTATCAAACGCATGTTGACGAAATCTTTAAGATGACTAATGCATTTTTAAGTCAAAACGAGTGAACTAATATACGGAACAACTCTTTAAATTAAGAATAACTGACGACCGATAAAGAACCGCACAAAGTGACGGTTCTTTTGTCTTGTTGAGTACGATATCCGAAAACCGCTTGTTATAATTGTTGGATTCATCTATGCTATAAGTATGATAAAAATGGGTTTATAATAACCTGGAGGATTCGATGAATAAAGAAGGATACCGGATAGCAAGAGTGACCAAGGATAAAAGCTTTGATGGAAAGTTTTTCTTTGGTGTGAGAACTACCAATGTATTCTGCAGGCCTTCCTGTCCATCGCCTATCGCAAAGGAAGAAAATGTACTTTACTTTGATACGGTGTTCAAAGCGCTTGAAACAGGCTTTAGACCCTGTATGAGATGTAGACCTGATATAAATGTCGAATACTTCAACAGTAATTTGGATGGTGCTGAGACGGTCAATACCGCCTTGGAGATGATATATGACGGTTACTTGAGTTATCATAGCATTCATGATCTGGCCAAGGAACTTTTCATATCGGACAGGCACTTAAGAAAACTGTTCAACTACAATTTAGGGATACCACCAGTCAAGATTGCAAGGTATCATAAAGCAATTTTCAGTAAAAGACTGCTCCTTTTTTCAGACTTGTTGATGACAGAAATTGCATTTATTGCGGGTTTTGGTTCAATCAGGCAATTTAATGATGTTTTCAAGGAGACTTTTGGAATATCGCCCTCTGGAATGAGAAAAGCAACTTACAAAGACGCTGGCGATCAAAAAGAAGCGTTATTGTTATTGCCTTATGAAGGACACCTAGATTTCAAACAAATGCTCCTATTTATGCAAGATAGAGCAATAAATGGTGTGGAAGTGATAAAAGAAGGCAGTTATAGCAGAACATTCAGGGCAAATGATGCGATGGGTTATTTTGAGGTATGCAATAACCCTGAGAAATCAGCACTGGAGCTAAGAATTGTCAGCAATGATATTCGATGTTACATGGTTGTATGCAATAAAGTTCGAAAAATGTTTGATCTGGACAGGGATCTATCTGTGATTAAAGAAAAATTCAAGGATGACCCGATACTGTCACTGGGGATGGATAATGGAGAAGTCCCAAGGTTGCCACTTGCTTTTGACACTTTTGAATTTATTATAAGAGCAATTCTCGGGCAACAAATTAGTGTCAAGGCTGCCACGACTTTAGCTGGAAGGATTGCAGAGAAAGCTTCAATCAAATGTGAAGCCAGTTTTCCTGCAGGACTCGAGTATTTTTTCCCTTATCCTGAGGAACTGCAAAGATTGAATCTCGAAGAATTGGGCATTACAAAGTCACGCCAAAATACGTTGAAAACAGTTGTGGATAGTATTATCGAAAAAAGCATCAGTTTAAGCAAAAATCAATCATTTGATGCATTTAAAAATGATTTATCGACGATTAAAGGCATTGGAGATTGGACAGTAGATTATGTCGCTATGAGAGGTTTGGGAATGGCAGACTGTTTTCCTTCCACTGATTTGGGCGTGATTAATGCTTTAAGAGTCAATGATAAGAAGCTTTCAAAAAAAGATGTATTGCAGATAGCAGAAAAATGGAGACCTTACAGGGCATATGCCACTCTCTGTTTATGGAACATAGAGCGAAAAAGGAGAGACAAGAATGTATTATACAAGATTTGACACGAGGTTTTGTGAAATAATACTTGTAGGCGATGAAGAAGGACTGAGTCACCTGCACCTAAATACCGGCGAAGGAAAGAGATTTTTCGAGATATCTGATGAGTGGATAAAAAATGATGATTACTTTTCAGACACACGAGTTCAGATTGAAGAATACTTTTCTGGAACGAGAAAGAATTTTAATGTCAGAATAAACCCAAACGGCACGGATTTTCAAAAAAAAGTTTGGAGTCAATTATGCAATATCCCTTATGGGATGGTACGTACCTATAAGGACATAGCTGAAGCAATTGGAAATGCAAATGCCTCGCGAGCAGTTGGAATGGCGAATAGTAAAAATCCCATCCCATTGATTATCCCATGCCATAGAGTTATTGGGGCAAACGGCAATCTGACAGGATTTGCTCACGGTTTGGCTATCAAAGAAAAAATCATCAACCATGAAAAGCTGATAATTCTTTTTGATTTTTTGCTAAGTTATTATGGCGAGCAAGATTGGTGGCCAGCGGAGACCCATTACGAAATGATGGTGGGAGCGGTGTTGACACAAAACACAACCTGGACAAATGTTGTAAAGGCATTAAACAATTTCAACGGGGGTCTTAGTCCAAACGTGATTAAAGAGATTTCAACAACAGAGTTGGCTGAAATCATAAGACCTAGCGGATATTTCAACCAGAAAGCAATTAAACTGAAAGCATTAAATAAATGGTATGAGCGTTATAATTTCAATATCGAGAAAGTGAGATCAATAGATGGCGATATAATGAGACAGGAGCTTCTTACAGTACATGGCGTAGGTAGAGAAACAGCAGATAGCATTATGACCTACGCTGTTGGAAAACCATACTTTATCATTGATACCTACACTCGCAGGTTGTTTCAACGCGTAGGGTTTGATGTGCCTGCTCGGTATGATGATTTCAGAAAAATGATCGAGGAAGCTTTACCGAAAGATTTGTATCTTTATAACGAGCTTCATGCTCTTATTGTAAAGCATGCTACAGTGCATTGCTTAAAAAAACCTAAATGTGAAGGTTGCCCTTTAGCAACACTAAAGGATCAACTAGGAGACGGTCCTACTGTGATGTTTTGCTTGAAAAGGATGATTATATGAAAGTTACAGTACTGCCCAAAACCTTATTAGGCAAGATTTCAACAGTTATGTATATTTTGTTTATAGCTTTGATGCTGATGGAAGGGAGACTCTTAAATAGTCCACTACATGTGCCAATGCTTATTTTGATGTTTGTAGTAATCATTTTGGCAGCTTTTGTTGGTTACATAGCTATTGTAAGAAATGAAGAACGTTCAATCATCATTTTTCTTATGATTCCTATGGGCGTGTTACACTTAATCGGTGTTGTTTTTTTGATTCTTAGTTACTTAAGTTGATTGTATCAACACTAAAACCACACAAAAGAACCGCCTCCTGTGTGGTTTTTTGTTGGTGATTTGCATTTTAGAGGGACATAGGCTCGCCTTTGTAGAGACTTAGTTTATATGAGCCCTCAACCACAAATGGTTTACGATTTTCAGAGAATTTTGCCATATGTGGGGATTTAATATGAGCTTGTAGATGCTCCATTGAATCCCACACCTCAAACACAAATATTTCCTGGTCGTTTTCTAGAGATGGATACACTGTGTATTCAATGTTGCCTTGCTCATTTCTTGTTTCCGTAACTGCTTCTTTTGCCAGTTCAAGGACTTTATCTCTTAAACCTTTAGTTACCATATATTTGACCGCAACAATTATCATATTCTAATCTCCTTGATAATTTTCTTTTTATTATAATTATCGTATCAATCAGTTTGAATCATGTCAATATGAATAATGGAATAATTCCTAATCATTGAACCCAAGAACCCTGTTGATTCACTTAATAGTCCTGTGTTAAAATGAAAAAGGTAGTAATAGTCCGGAGTTTGGACAATGTCGATAACGCATAAAAACAAAAAATCAATAAAAACGATAAAACTAATGGAGATGACATGAAAAAACTACTGAGAAGTGTTTTATGGACGCTTATTTTGTTTGTACTGCTCTTGGGGATACCCAAGTTAGCAGGTATGGTTGCTAGTCTTTTTAATTATCAATCATATGATCCAGATGGAGCCTTTGCTTGGATTTATATTCACCATATCTTTCAGACTATCATTTTTATTTTCATAATTATCGGCCTAAACAAGTATAAATCCATTGATTTTGGATTGGGCTGGGGCAATAAAGAAGCGGGCAAAAAGTGTGTCAAGCAATTCATGTTGTATTTCAGTATTTATACTATCGGAGCGTTCTCAACAGTAATACTGTCTGGATCTTTCGTTCATTTTCAATATCCATTGACAACCACAAATATCTTAGGACAAATGAGCTTTCAATTGCTGATGTCCGGACCATCAGAAGAGCTTATATTCAGGGCATTTGCAATCACCATGCTCGCGTTTGTTTTTAAAGGAAAAATTGCAGGAAATAAATTGAGCATTGCCAATATTATAGCAGCTGTTATTTTCGCTCTTGCACATCTTAGATGGTCTATTGTACCTTTTGAAATAAGCTACAGTACATTTCAATTAGTGTATGCTTTTGTGCTTGGAATTTTCTACGGCGATTGCTATGAAAAATCAGGAAGTGTCTATTATCCGATGATGATGCACAGTTTCAGCAATGTTGTGATGGTAGGTGTAACAGTAATTGCTTCGTTTCTCATATGATTCCAAACATATTTCCATGCTTGATGAAGCAAACGGTTATTCAATAAGTTGATAGGTCAAGAGAAAAAATAAAAC
Source organism: Dethiosulfatibacter sp. (assembly GCA_019084435.1). The sequence continues at coordinate 3,478 of JAHRFV010000114.1, read as the reverse complement.
CATAGTGGGAGGAACTTATGAAAATTGTAATGTTAACGGGTAGTCCTCATAAGGAAGGAACTACAGATCTACTTGCTAGCGAGTATGCTAGAGGGGCAATAGAAATAGGACATGAAGTTATCAGATTTGATACCGCTCATATGGATATTCACCCCTGTATCGGCTGTGACTACTGTAGAAATAATGATGGTGAGTGCATTTATAAAGATGATATGAAGATGATTTCCGATGAATTGGAAGAAGCGGATGTGGTTGTTTTTGTTACGCCATTGTATTACTTCGCTATGACAGCTCAACTTAAAACGGCAATAGACAGATTCTATGCTACTAATGTAGCGTTGAGATCTTCGCCAATAAAAGCTTATCTTATTGCTGCAGGTGCAGATGACGACGATTGGGCAATGGATGGATTGAAGGCTCATTTTACAACGATGTGTCGTTATATGAAATGGGAAGAAATGGGTTCTGTTTTAGCACTGGGTTTATCTGACCGAGAAGATGCATTAAGAAGTGATTATCTTAAACAGGTCAGAGATCTAGCTCAAAAAATAAAATAAACCACATATTGGGACGGTTCTTTTGTACGGCTAAATATTAAAGTTTTGACTTATTTTTCGATAGACTGGAAATGGCAGAGGTTTTTTTATATAATACAAAAAGCAGAGCAATGCGTTATAACCTTCTGTAGAGTTTTTTGATAAATTGTAACAGTTGCTCTGCTTTCATATCGAAGAGGGCACAAGATGTTTGTCATTGCCATCCTGTGCCCTCTGCTATTTTAATTAACGTCCGTTTCCGCCCTGACCACCATTTCTAAAGCCAGAACCACTATTTCCTAAACCGCCCTTCATTCCTTGTCCGGTGCCATTTCCTTCTCCTGAGCCGTTTCTATTACCGGAAAATCCTCCAAAACCTAGGTTGAATTCTTTACCGATACTTGCATTCGTGCCAGTACCATCACATGTTTCCTGTTGTTCTTCTATCGCTTCCAATATGGTATTTGCTTGTTCTTGGGTCATAGTGCCTGCTGCTACTCTTTCTTCGATTTGATTCTTCTTCAGTTCAAGCATTCTGCTTCTGAATTGATCCAATACGCCGGCTTTATTGGCCACACCACCATAAGTGATGTCGGATTCGATTTTTTCTGCTCTTACATTATCAACTGTTCTGTTGGTTAATTCAGCTACCAACTCTGCTGGTGTTTGATTGGTGGTTACCGCAAAAGCTGTTATTGACATCGCTACTAGCGCTAAAACCACGACTGCTAATGTGAAGATTTTCTTTGATTGTTTCATTTGTGTTGCCTCCTTTTATTTTGTTGTTTGATTCTGTACTTAGGATACTAGACAAATATGACAAAACTATGTTTTTTCTTTTCTTTTTTCGTGATAAAATGAATTGCATGACACAAAAAAAACAAATAAACAGTATATGATTAGATAAAGAAGCAATACGGAGGTGACAGGATGCCCAATATTTTAATTGCGGATGACAATAAACAAATTGTTTCAATTTTATCTGAGTATGCAAAAAAAGAAGGCTATGAAACAACCTCAGTCTCAGATGGGGACGAAGCCCTGAAAGTCTTTGCAAAACAAAAGTTTGATATTATCCTATTAGATGTGATGATGCCTAAGAAAGATGGCTTTGAGGTTTGCAGGGAAATCAGACGATCCTCAAATGTTCCCGTTATTATGATTACTGCCAGAGGTGAAGATTTTGAACGTATTATGGGCCTTGACATAGGGGCAGACGATTATATTGTCAAACCTTTTTCGCCAGGAGAAGTCATGGCTAGAGTCAGAGCCATTTTAAGAAGAATAGAACGAACACCTGAGAATGAAAACGTTCAAAAAATGTTCAAGTTTGACAATCTGACTATTTGTCTGGATGACTTTACCGTTTCTATTGACAATCAGAATATACCATTGACAAAAAAAGAAATTGAGTTGCTATGGGTCATGGCGACCAACAAGAATAGGGTCTTTAGCCGGGATCATCTATTAGATAGTGTATGGGGATATGATTATTTTGGTGATAATCGCACAGTTGATTCTCATATCAAACGACTGCGTGCAAAAATTGACGAATTTCCACACCCTAAATGGCAGATTAAAACCATCTGGGGTGTGGGATATAAATTCAAGGTAAATAAAGATGAATAATAAGATTACTAAAAGACTGGTATTGTTTTTTACATCGACACTTATTGTCTTTGCGCTAATTGTGGGTAGTTCTTTTCTGACTTTGTTTTCAAGACAGTCGGCAGATATCTACAAAACTGAGTTGGAAAGACGCGCCATAACGATAACGGAAGCATTGTCAAATTATTTGTTAAATGATGACTCAACTAGGGGGATGGGGCACAACCAGCTTCAAAGCGCCGGATTCGGGACATATTTGCGCCTCATCGACGATATAGACCTGAATGATGTATGGATTGTCGATAAAAATGCACAAACGATTGCAGTAGGTAGAGGGAAAAATCAAATCAGTTATTCCGCTTTACCGGATGGTGCAGTTGCACTTGTTGCGGAGGTTTTTACAGGAAAAATAGCCACTAGCGAGAGTTTCAGCAATCTTTTAGGTAGCCCATCTATAACAGTCGGTTCTCCAATCTTTTCTGCTGATGGACAGGTTTTTGCAGCTGTTTTATTACACGCTCAAATCGAAAATTTGACTTCATCCACAAAAGAAGGTATTAGAATACTTTTTATTAGTTTAGTTGCAGCATTACTCTTATCCTTCGTTATCGCTGTATTATTATCGAAACGATTTACAAAACCGTTGCAAAAAATGGAAGTTACAACAAGACAATTGACAAAGGGTGATTACCTGGCACAAACTAACATTGTTCAGGACGATGAAATAGGCTCGCTTGCTCATCATATAGACATACTCGCGCAAAAATTGAACACAGCATCAAAAGAAAGCGCTCAGCTTGAGCAAATGCGAAAGGATTATATTTCAAGCATTTCTCATGAGCTTAGAACACCGGTCACTGTTTTAAGGGGATCGCTGGAAGCGCTTTGTGATGGAGTTGTCAACGATCCTGAAAAAGTTGAGAACTATCACAAAGAGATGTTGTCTGAGAGTATTCATCTGGAGCGGATGGTTAATGATTTGTTAGAACTTTCCCGTCTTCAAAACCCTGACTACACAATTGAAAAAAGTGAATTAAATCTTCCGGAAGTTGTTGAAGATGCTGTGCGATCAATCAGACATATAGCTGAAGATAAGCAAATCAAGATAGTTTACGAAACTCCAGAAGTAGCTTTTCGTGTTATAGGTGATTACGGAAGATTAAGACAGATGTTTTTAATCGTGTTGGACAATGCAGTCAAATTTTCCGACGAGTCGCAGCAAGTAGAAGTAACACTAGCACCTGAAATACGACTTTGTCATGTATCCATAGCTAATTATGGAACAGGCATCGCAGAAGAGGACATGCCTCATATTTTTGATCGATTCTATAAAT
>JAHRFV010000155.1 GCA_019084435.1 Dethiosulfatibacter sp. | reverse complement strand
AGATCCGGCTTATGCTAAAAATCTTGGTCTCAAAATCTATGATCTAATTGTTTCTCAGCCTGAGACAGGCTAGCAGGCATTGGAGATTGCAGAAGCACTGGTAAGAAGCAATGCGGTTGATGTCATTGTCATAGACTCTGTAGCGGCGTTAGTGCCTAGAGCTGAGCTTGAAGGGGAGATGGGGGACAGTCATATGGGCTTGCAGGCAAGATTGATGTCTCAAGCTTTGAGAAAGCTGTCAGGCGCCATCAAAAAATCCAATACAAGCGTTATTTTCATCAATCAACTAAGGGAAAAAATAGGTGTTATGTTCGGAAACCCTGAAACGACTACAGGCGGTCGTGCTTTGAAGTTTTACGCATCTGTGAGACTTGATGTCCGAAGGACTGAGACATTGAAAAAGGGAACTGAGATGGTTGGAAACCGAACAAAGATAAAAGTGGTCAAGAATAAAGTGGCTTCACCTTTCAAGACAGCTGAGTTTGATATTATTTATGGCAAGGGTATATCCAATGAAGGCTGCATACTAGATCTCGGTGTGGAAAATGACATAGTCAATAAAGCAGGTGCATGGTACAGCTATGGTGAAACCAGATTAGGACAGGGAAGAGAAAACTCAAAAGAGTTTTTGGAAACCTCACCCGAACTGACAAAAGAAATTGAGTTGAAAATTAGGGAAAAATTGGGTTTTGGAATCAAGAAAAAAATAATAGTTGAAAAAGAAGAGCAGTGATGCTCTTTTTTCATGTCCAGACCGTAATTTGACGCGGGAAATCCAGGAAAATCAAATTTCTTGACACCAAGTTAAAAAAATACTAAAATGTCTATATGGTTTCTCAAAGAATGAGTTCTATTAATTTGAATAGATTTGTATCTTGATAACTGAATACTAGGAGGTGACAATTTGTTAGAATTACAAAATGTTTTATTTGCTTTGGCCGGAGCACTGATTGGTGGATTAGTCGGATTTTTCGTCAGGAGAACAGTTGCTGAAAGAAAAATAATCAGTGCAGAAAGCGAAGCTAGGAGAATAATTGAGGACGGCATCAAGACTGCTGAAACAAAAAAGAAAGAATTTTTGATAGAAGCTAAAGATGAAGTTCACAAGATGAGAAATGAAGCTGACAGAGAAAATAAAGAAAGAAGAGCAGAATTACAAAAGACAGAAAAGAGATTGCTGAAAAAAGAAGAACTACTGGATAATAAAAATGAATTGTTTGAAAAACGTGAAGAAAAACTGAACAGAAAGTACAAAGAAATCGAATTGAGAGAAAAAGAAATTGATGAATCATTGGAAAGAGAAAGATTAGAACTGGAAAGAATTTCAGGGATGACCTCAGAAGAAGCGAAAGAGATGCTTCTGTTAGGTATTAGAAAAGATGTTGAACATGATGCTGCGATTATGATCAAAGAAATTGAAAAAGAATCTAAGGAAACCGCAGACAAAAAAGCAAGAGAATTAATAACATATGCAATACAGAGATGCTCTGCAGATCATGTCGCTGAAACCACAGTTTCTGTAGTGGACTTACCGAATGATGAAATGAAAGGCAGAATCATAGGACGTGAAGGAAGAAATATAAGAGCCCTGGAAACATTAACAGGGATTGATCTGATAATTGACGACACTCCTGAAGCAGTTGTTATTTCAGGCTTTGATCCAATCAGGAGAGAAGTTGCAAGAATAGCATTGGAGAAATTGATTGCAGACGGAAGAATTCACCCAGCCAGAATCGAAGAAATGGTTGAACGTGCAAGGAAAGAAATCAATCAGATTATTAAGGATGAAGGCGAGAAAGCCGCATTTGATACCGGAGTACATGGTTTAAAAAGTGAAATAACTAAGTTATTGGGACGCTTGAAATATAGAACAAGTTATGGACAAAATGTCCTAAAACACTCTATAGAAGTTGCCCATCTAAGTGGTATTATGGCAGCAGAACTCGGGGCAGATATCAAAATTGCCAAGAGGGCTGGTTTACTCCATGATATCGGTAAAGCTGTGGATCATGAAATTGAAGGACCTCACGTTGAAATAGGTGGCGATATTGCCAGAAGATATAAAGAAGGCAATGAAGTAGTACATGCTATCGAATCACATCATAATGACGTTGAACCACAGACAATTGAAGCTATCATTGTACAGGCGGCAGATGCGATTTCAGCGGCTAGACCTGGTGCAAGACGAGAAACACTTGAATCTTACATAAAAAGACTAGAAAAACTTGAAGAAATTGCCAATTCATTTGAAGGTGTGGAGAAGTCATTTGCTATCCAAGCCGGCAGGGAGATTAGAATTATGGTCAAACCTGAAGATGTCAATGATGACAGTATCGTTTTAATAGCGAGAAATATTGTTAAGAGAATTGAGCAGGAGTTGGAGTATCCCGGACAGATTAAAGTTAATGTTGTCAGGGAGACAAGAGCTATCGAGTATGCTAAATAATGAAAACTGAGGGAGTAAACTAATTCGTTTACTCCTT
>JAHRFV010000298.1 GCA_019084435.1 Dethiosulfatibacter sp. | reverse complement strand
TTTGGGTTCGGAAGCTTAAATTATATCTCAAAAAAGGGGGTCATTGTTATTTTTGTTAAAAAAAGAGTGAAACCCTTGAAAATAAAAGGATTTAAAATAAAAAACGAGTGTCTTAGTTGACACTACGAAAATATAAAGAGAGGTAATTATATGACAATAATCAATGATATTCATGCAAGAGAAATATTGGATTCCAGAGGAAACCCTACAATCGAAGTGGAAGTATGGACTGAAAGCGGTGGTTATGGCATTGCTGCAGTTCCATCAGGAGCATCTACAGGTGCATTTGAAGCGGTTGAACTGAGAGACGGAGATAAAAAGAGATACCTGGGAAAAGGCGTTCTAAAAGCAGTTGAAAATGTTAATGAACTGATTGCCCCGGAATTGATTGGAATGGATGCAGCTAATCAAGTAGTGATAGATCAAATCATGATTGAATTAGATGGCACTAAAAACAAAGGCAAATTAGGCGCAAACGCTATTCTAGGTGTTTCCATGGCATGTGCAAAAGCCGCAGCAGATAATCTTGGATTACCACTTTATCAGTATTTAGGCGGACCCGGAGCAAGGACACTACCGGTACCAATGATGAACATACTGAATGGCGGAGAGCACGCCGACAATAATGTTGACATTCAGGAATTCATGGTCATGCCTGTTGGTGCCGAGTCGTTTAAAGAAGCTTTAAGAATGGGCGCGGAGATCTTTCATAATCTCAAGAAAGTGTTGCAGTCTAAGGGTTTAAATACAGCTGTAGGTGATGAGGGTGGATTCGCACCCAATCTGACATCTAACGAAGAAGCACTTTCAACAATAGTAGAAGCTGTCAAAATATCAGGATACGAGCCAGGTAAGGACATTCTGCTTGCATTGGACGTTGCTGCTTCAGGACTCTATAATAAGGAAACAGGAAAGTATGTGCTAACGGGCGAAGGAAAGGAATTTTCAACTAAAGAAATCGTTGACTATTACGAAGACCTTGTTAACAGATATCCAATCATATCAATAGAAGATGGCTTGGACGAAGAAGATTGGGATGGTTGGAAGTTGATGACAGAACGGCTTGGATCTAGAATCCAATTGGTGGGGGATGATTTATTTGTCACCAATACTGAAAGACTGTCAAGGGGTATCAATAATGGTATCACCAATTCAATCCTGATTAAACTTAACCAAATTGGAACAATCACTGAGACACTCGAAGCTGTCGAGATGGCAAAAAAAGCCGGATTTACAGCAGTCATATCCCATAGATCCGGTGAAACAACAGACCATACTATTGCCGATCTAGCGGTTGCAGTCAATGCTGGACAGATAAAAACCGGTGCACCATCAAGAGCCGATAGGGTAGCAAAATATAACCAGTTGCTACGAATAGAAGAAATGCTGGGAACGGCTGCCTTATACAAAGGAATGGACACCTTTTACAATCTAAAAAAATAAACCGGAGGTGCTCGGAATAGAGCACCTCTTTTATTTCAAAAATTATATAATATAACAGATTTTCAGAATTGTTTTTATTGATTTTAGCTTGTCACTGTGTTAAAATACTCCTGTTAATCAGATAAGGAGGTGTAGTAAATGAAATTATTCGCATCAATACTTCTAATAATAGCTAGTTTGGTCCTGATTGCCAGTATACTTCTTCAATCCGGAAAATCTGCCGGTCTATCTGGAGAGATTGCTGGAGGAGCTGAAAGCATTTGGGGAAAAAATAAAGGAAGAAGCTATGAAGGGCTGCTAGAAAAATTAACAACAGTATCTGCAGTGCTTTTTATTGTGGTCTCTTTAGTTTTATCTGCACTGTAAGAATAAATAATATACAAAGGAAATGGGAGGTTAACCACAAATGGATTTTATTATAGCACCTGTTTTAGGTGTTGTGGCTTTGTTATATGCATATTATAAGGCTGTGACAATCAACAAGGTTGACATGGGTACTGAAAGAATGAAAGAGATTGCAACTTACATTCAAGAGGGCTCCATGGCATTTTTAAGTAGAGAATACAAAACTCTGGTTGTTTTTACTGGAATACTTTTTGTTATTTTGGGTTTTGGGATTGGCTGGACTACAGCTTTATGTTTCTTGATAGGCGCATTGTTCTCAGCTTTAGCCGGTTTCTTTGGAATGAGAGTGGCTACACAGGCTAATGTCAGAACTACCAACGCTGCAATGGAATTTGGGATGAATAAAGCCCTGTCTGTTGCTTTTTCAGGTGGCGC
>JAHRFV010000325.1 GCA_019084435.1 Dethiosulfatibacter sp. | reverse complement strand
GTCAGACCAGAGATTTGCCTTCCGGCTTCCTTCAGATTCGCAATCACTCACGACACCCTTGCCTTTGGCTATGTCTTTCCCACTACTAGGGCAGACTTGGGACTTTAACCCTTAAGATTGTGCCCATGCTGGGCACACAATTAAAACAGCAATCACATTAAAGTGCTTGCTGTTTTTTAGTTGGTCAGTATTGGTTTCAACTCCTCCATCCACCTAAGAGTAAGTTGCTTGAGCTTCCAATGGTGCTTCAGGCGAACAGATTGCATTCGATTGACTATTTTTATTGCATTATTCGAAAAGAAATTTCTCTGCTCATAAATAGCATCACAAGTAAGCAATTGGAGACTGTTTTTCAACAATAGAATTATTTGTCCTTTTAATACTGAGTCTGCCATCGGCACATAAGTGAGTATCTCATCACATAGACCCATCATTTTTCTCGTATCCGACCATCTTTGCTCTGCACTTTCATGAAAATTATACAAAGTATAGTGGTGATGCTCCAAATCTTCACTCAAATCCTGAAGATCATCTGCAAGCTGCAAGGCAATTCCATATCCGGTGTAAAATCTCAATTGTTCTTGATTTAATTCTCCCAAAACTAAATAAGCATCTGCCACAACTGAGGCGCCACCCTTTTCAAAGGATAGCTTCAATATTTCCTTTTCTGTTAGGATTTTATTTTGTTGTTTCAAACTAGTACATTGTCCGTCATGTATTAATAGTAAGCTTTCGAAAACTTCTGGGTGTTTATCCCGACTAAAATCTTTCTCAATCAGGCTGACCATATCAAATATGTCTTGCTCATGTGAATTAATTGGCGAAACATTCAATCCCTCGAGTCTTTTACGAAATCGTAAAACGAATTTCTGTTTTTCTGATAAGAGTACTTTTTCATCATCTAAGTAATTATCTGTTAATGGGTATAGCATGCTATAAGCAAATATTGCATTGGTCATTGTTACAGGTATTTCATGTATGATTTGTATGGTGTTCATAATCCATACGTTTCGCAAGGCTTGAAAAATCGACCCTTCATCCATGTCGGGCCATCTATCTTTAATACTTTCTATGAACTCTCTGGTACATTTGGTATAATCGCCATGTATTTTTTGCTTCATGAGATTAGTATCTACACCGAGCCATGATTCAATGAGTCGTTCTAGGTCTTGGTCATCTGAGAGCTCTCTTGACGGATTGCTTTTAATATTTTGACAAACCTGGTTGATCTGCTTTTTTAATCGAAAGTATCGATAGTACTGTTTTATGGACCATATTATAGAAGATTGACCACAATCAAAACTTCCCATTTCCTTTTGATTCCAAAGAACTAAATAGCTTTCAATCGTATTATAAAATGCTTTCATTGCATCACTCTCCGATCAATTTTTATATACTAATGGTATTCTACAATTAAAGTGTTAAAGCCTCATAAGTTTTAGATTAAAATTTTCTTAATACATAAAATCAAAGGGAGCATTGCACGACCACCTTAACGGTGGTGAGCAAAGCTCCCATCTAATAGTCTACTGAAAACCAAATCACGTTGCTTTCAGTCGTAAAAATTGGTGCACCTGAGAGGAGTCGAACCTCCGGCACATGCCTTAGGAGGGCACCGCTCTATCCGTCTGAGCTACAGGTGCACGGTTACTTTAGAAATTTTACATGATATGTTGTATTTTGTCAAATCTTATAGAATAATACTGAAAACTGCAGCTGACACAACCAATATCAAAATCAATATTGGTGCATAAAAGCGATATTCCTTATACAGATCAAGGGTAGATACTTCCATTATCTGAACAGTATAAGCCTGGCATAGATGGAGTGGTGAGAAAAAATATCCTATGAAGGCACACCCTGTTGCAAAATAGACATAAACATGCACCATTTCATAAGACACATTCAATTGGGCTATGAGAGGAAGTGTAATGGCCAATGCAGCCACCTTATAGCCTGTCAGGAAACCAAAGAAAGTTGAAGTGGCCAATAAAATAAGCATTACAGTAAAGAAGTTGTCACTTGCTTGGAATATATTATTGAAAACTGCCAACATATCTGTCATTTTCATTATGGTGCTTTGCATGATTAGTACAGAAACAACTGTTATGACAATCTTGTAATTGATGGACTTCACCATCGTTTTCAAGAAATCCTTCTTATCCCCTAAAATATATACAATCAGAAGACTGGCAAACATGGACAGGTAAAAGGGCATACCTGTGATACCTGTAATAATCACACAGGCATAGATTGGTGATATGTACAATACTAGCTTCAATATATTTTCTATGGTTCTTTCTTTTGCTTCAACCTTTACAAGTTTAATATCCTTTAAAAACATCAAATACCCTGAAATCACAATGCCTGCAACAAATACCGAATTCAACAGAATCAGAAAGGGTATGCTAAAATCAGGAAGAATGGTGGGTACAATTATAATCGATGTTGAAAAAGGCAGTATAAACATCGCAAGATGCCTGAATACTAAGTTTATGGCTGCTCTTCTTGGTGGTGGTAGCTCTATTTCCTCACCTATTCGATTGACAAAAGGAGCGGACAATATAGCACCCCCTGGCACGGTAAGAAAGCCTACTATTGCAGGAATGATAGTGATGATGTTTCGCTTGCTTCCAATCACTTTCTGCATGGTGTCCACTATGACATCTAAAATACCATAGTGCTTCATGACACCCCCTAGAACACTGACCATAGTAACAACAAGGATAGTGTTCTGTGAAGAGCGACTCTTAAAGACTCCTGTGACAGCATCGAAAAAGGAATCCATCCCAATACCAGATACTATTCCCAATACGATAGCCGTTGTCAATATGGCATAACCCAACTTAATCTTGAATTTAATCAGAATAGGTATAAGCATAAATGTCAGAATTGCTATTATCAACTGATACATACTACAGTCCTCTCTAATGCAATATGTATCAGATTCCCAGCAGATTTGCCAGATATCTGAATATTACTGTAAAAAATCCCGCTTTTTCAACCTCTTCGCTGACTTGAATTGTAATTTCCTTAATAATTTCATTGTTTAAGTAGACATTCATCTTTCCGACAACAGCACCATTTTCAAGAGGTGCTGTTGTCGGAAAGCTGAATGTCTACTTAAACATTGAAATTATTAAGGAAAATGCAATTCAAGTCAGCGAAGAGGAAGAAAAAGAGGGATTTTTTACAGTAATATTC
>JAHRFV010000031.1 GCA_019084435.1 Dethiosulfatibacter sp. | reverse complement strand
GTCTCCTCGTATAATAGTTTTAGCAAGGAAATTATATAGATAGATTTGGGATAATAGCCTTGCAATCTGTTATCCTTTTTTTATTAATTCTTTGTTGAACCAATAACAATGTCTGTGGTTTAATGATGGTAGAAACCATTAAGGAAGGTTCTGAGTCTCCTTGTTTTACCTCAAGGTATATTCTATGAAAGTCAGTTCCCCATATCTGATTGTTTGCTTCTAACCGCTAGCTGTTTTCTCTTGTAATTGGAATCCCTTTTTTGCAGGGAGGGTTCGTGCATGTTCCACAAGAGCCTATTCATATATGCGAGGGTGTCGTTGCTTCAGATCCATGGGCATTGTATTATTGGTTTCTTAAATCTTAAAGAAAGTGAGGTGATATTATGACGAACACTCTCTTTGTTGGTATTGACGTTAGCAAAAAAACAAATGTCATCAGATTTACCGATTCAGCCGGTGAAACGCTATCTCTTTTCAATGCTCCGAACAATCAAGATGGCGCAACTAAAATCCTTGAAAAGCTAAAAGATACTATTCTACAGACAGACTTCCGCTCTGTCACCATCGGTATGGAATCCACTTCCATCTATGCAGATCATCTGGCTGTCTTTCTTCGCAATGATGATTTCTTGAAAAAGTGGCATGTTAAAGTTCATATACTGAATGCCAAACAGGTTAGTAAATTCAAAGAATCCTATCCTGAACTGCCCAAGAACGATAACATCGATACACTCATCATTGCTGATTATCTTCGCTTCGGTCGCATTGCCAAAGAAGTGAATCTTGATGAAAAGTACATTGCTCTTCGCAATCTCACTAGAGCAAGATTTCAAATGGCTCAAAATCTCAGCAGAGAAAAAACGAGGTTTTTAGAAACCTTATTCTATAAATTTTCTGCTTTGGATTCGTCCAAAGTCTTTTCCAATACCTTTGGTGCGACTTCCATTGCTGTGATTTCGGATTTCTTTTCTGTTGATGATATCAATGACATGCCTTTAGAAGATCTTGCCGATTTCGTAGCGCTTAAGAGCAAAAACAAATTTTCCGTTCCACAAAAGATTGCCTTAGAGCTAAAAGCGGCTGCTAAAAGTTCTTATCGCCTTTCTAAGACTGTTAATGACTCTCTTAACCAACTTCTAGCCGTCAGGCTAGTGGGCATCAGATCATTGCAACATCAGATCAAAGACTTGGATAAGGCTATCAGTTCTTACATGCAACTTTTTCCAGACATTTTGTCAAGCATCCCTGGATTCGGCCCTGTTTACAGTGCCGGTATCCTTGCTGAAATTGCTGATATCCATCGTTTCAACAACCATGCGGCCCTTGCTAAATATGCAGGCATTACATGGTCTAGATACCAATCTGGTGGCTTTGAAGCCGCCAACACAAAGTTGATTCTTTCGGGCAACAAGTACTTAAAGTACTATTTCTTGGAAGCTGCGAATCAGGTACGCATGCACGATCCCGAATTCCAGCGCTATTACCAGTCCAAGTTTAAAGAAGTACCGAAGCATCAACACAAACGTGCTCTCGCATTGACTGCAAGAAAGCTTGTTCGATTGGTGTATGCTCTGCTTCACACCAACCGATTATATATTCCACCTACATTGTAGGTGCCATAAACGCCTGTGAAAAATTTGCAGTTTTTTCAGAGGCTTGTTTAGGTGTAAGACTTTTTTTGCTTTTTGATCCTTTTGGTGTCGATTTATTCAAATTTGTGACTTGACATATTACCGCTAGACT
>JAHRFV010000108.1 GCA_019084435.1 Dethiosulfatibacter sp. | reverse complement strand
TGGAAGAGAGGCTTCTGGATACGGTAGCTGCATTTTTGGATTTTTTCTGCATGTCTAGCATATAGGTCAATATCATCGCTTTCTACAAATATATTCAGGAAACCTATAAAAAGGATATTTTGAGTGTCACAAAGACTATGATATTGACCTATATGCTAGACATGCAGAAAAAATCCAAAAATGCAGCTACCGTATCCAGAAGCCTCTCTTCCATCAAATCATTCTATAATTTTATGGAGGAACGTGGCGAAATAATTAAGAACCCTTCCAATGCCATTCATGCACCGAGAATTGATAGAAAGCTACCTGAGTACCTGACCGCTGAAGAAATAGACAAGCTGCTGGAACTACCGGACATTTACTCAACCAAAGGCTATCGAGACAAAACCATGCTCGAACTCATGTATTCAACTGGTATCAAGGTCAGCGAACTGTTGGATCTAAAAACAGGGGACTATAATCCTTCATCAGAGAGTCTTAGCATCAACAAAAAAAACAATACTCGACGAGTTCCTGTAGGAAGCCAGGCGAAACAATTTTTGGAGACCTACCTGTCAGAAAGACGCAAGGATCTTGTCAATGCTGAAACTGGCGATACCATGTTTGGCAATCTGTCTGGAACCCATATGTCACGACAGGGTTTTTGGAAGACTTTGAAGCAATATGCTAAGGGTGCTGGAATCAAGAGACGGATTACACCTCAGATTATCAGGAATTCCTTTGTCGTACACCTTCTACAGAATGGTGCAGACATAAACACTCTACAGATATTGTTCGGACAGAACAGCATTAGCGCCATACAGATGTATCTTAAGACACAGGAAAAACGCACCTTTGAAATATATAGAAAGTCACACCCTAGAGCCTAAGGAGGTTATATGATTAATCGAGTTATACTGATCATTCTAGACAGCGTCGGTATAGGCGCAATGCCTGATGCCCATCATTATGGGGATGAGGGAAGCAATACACTTCTGAACATTTACAGAAATATAGAAAATTTCAAGCTTGAAAACCTTGAAAAAATGGGCCTAACACACATTGAAGGACTTGAAGAAATTAAAAGAAATACTATAACTCCCATAGCTTCATATGGAAGATTGGAGGAGATTTCTCCAGGTAAAGACACGACAACAGGGCACTGGGAAATATCAGGCATTGTTCTTGACCAGGCATTCCCCACTTATCCTGACGGCTTTCCTGATGAGATACTCCAAACCCTGCAAAAGGAAACGGGCAGAGGCATCATCGGCAACAAGGCTGCCTCGGGCACAGCTATCATCGAGGAGCTTGGTGAGGAACATGTTCGAACCGGAAATATTATTGCCTATACATCAGCAGACAGCGTCTTCCAAATCGCTGCCCATGAGAGTGTAGTTCCACTGGGAGAGCTTTATGACATATGCAAAAAAGCCAGAGAAATTCTGACTGGAAAGCATGCTGTAGGCAGGGTCATTGCAAGACCATTTGTCGGTGAGCCTGGAAGCTTCAAACGAACGGAGAACCGCAAGGATTTCTCTCTGGAACCAAGTGGGAAGACCATGCTTGATTACATCTCCGAAGCAGGACAGGATGTTGTCGCTATTGGCAAAATTGAGGATATATTTGTCGGTAGAGGTATAACAAAAACCCTCCACACCAAAAACAATGAAAGCGGAATAGAGGCAACTCTAAGCGAGATAAATAGAGATAGTCAGGGACTCATCTTCACCAACCTTGTGGACTTCGATATGCTTTACGGTCACAGGAACAATATTGAAGGATATGGCAATGCTCTGCAGGAGTTTGATAGCAAGCTGCCAGAAATACTTGCAGCACTAAAAGATGAGGATCTTCTTATGATTTCCGCCGACCATGGCTGTGATCCATCCACTGAGAGCACAGATCATTCAAGGGAGTATGTACCATTACTGGTTTATCATAAATATATACAGCCTGTAAATCTGGAAAACATGAAGGGTTTCGATGTAATAGCAAAAACTATTCTTGATTTTCTAGATGTGGACAATAGTGTGGACAACGTCAGTATCAAAAGTATATTGGAAATAGGGTGATTGGAATGAGAGTTTAAGATCTGATCAACAATAAAAAGCACGGAGGACAGCTATCAGAAGAAGAAATCAAGTTTTTGATTGATGGCTACGTCAAAGGTGAAATCCCTGACTATCAGATGTCAGCAATGCTGATGGCCATCTATTTCAAAGGAATGAACCTGTCTGAAACAACTGCTCTCACAAAGGCCATGGTTGAATCCGGCGAAACAGTCGACCTGTCATTCATTGATGGTATAAAAGTGGACAAACACAGCACAGGCGGTGTAGGAGATAAGACCTCGCTTGTTTTGTTGCCATTGATGGCCTTAAGCGACTTAAAGGTATCCAAGATGTCAGGCAGAGGGCTTGGACGCACTGGCGGAACCATTGACAAGCTGGAGTCAATACCGGGCTTTAATGTAAATCTTGATAAAGATGAGATGTTTCATATTGTTGAGAAATTCGGCTTTGCAATATCGGGACAGACTCTTGATCTGGTTCCTGCAGATAAGAAGCTTTATGCCCTGAGGGACGTGACCGCGACAGTTGATAACCTATCTTTGATTGCTAGCTCCATCATGTCCAAAAAAATAGCATCTGGTGATGATATAATAATCCTTGATGTAAAGGTGGGAAGTGGCGCCTTTATGAAGAATGTTGAAGATGCGGTAGGGTTGGCTGAAATGATGGTATCTATCGGCAAAAGCTTTGATAGAAAAGTTGGCATAGTCCTTTCAAACATGGAGGAGCCACTTTGATTTTCAGTGGGAAACTCCCTGGAAGTCATCGAGGCTGTCAATACGCTTAAAAATGAAGGACCTGAGGATTTCACGACTTTGTGTGTGTTTCTGAATGCAGCTATGTTAAAGCTGGCTGGTATAAGTGATACGCTTGAAGCAGGATTGGAAAAAACCAGAGCCCTCCTAACAACTGATGAACCTTTCCTAAAATTTGTTGACTTTATCTACGCTCAAAAGGGTGATATAGCCTATATCAAAGATTTATCTAAATTTGAGAAATCCAAATATGCCTATAAGGTTATCAGTACATCGGAAGGCTACGTAAAAGCAATCGACGCTGAGAAAATAGGTTTGTGCTCATTGGTGGCAGGTGCAGGACGAGCAACAAAAGAAGAGGAAATTGACTATACAGCTGGCATCATATTGCATAAGAAGGTGGGAGACAGGGTGGAGTTCGGTGATTCACTGGGCGTCATCTACACCAATAAAAGCGACGAAAAAGAAGTACTCACTGAATCATTCTACGAGGCCTTTGGCTTCAGTTCTGAGCCGGTCAAGAAAAATAACGTCATCATAGGCATGGTCGATAGCCATGGCTTTATCGATATGAGAAAGTAGGGATAATTTGGAGTATATTGTTCAGATCAACAAATTCTACGGCCCATTTGAATTATTGGTTTACTTGATTGAAACCAATGAAGTGGATATTTATGATATACCGATAGCTGAGATCACAGAACAGTATATCGCTTATTTGGATGTCCTTCAGGAGTTTGACATGGCTATTGCCAGCGAATTTGTTCTGATGGCCTCCACACTGTTAGAAATCAAATCCAAGATGCTTCTTCCAAATCAGGAAAAGCAGGAGGATCCAAGAGAGGAGCTTGTCAACCAGCTACTCGAGTACAGACTATATAGGATGGCCTCTGATGATTTGAAGATTTCGGAGGAGAAAGAGAGCCGATTTATTGCAAAACCGGCTGAAGACTTTCATATTGAGGAAGACAACGCCTGTGAACAGCTTCTCTTTGAGGAAATCAGCGCCTATGATTTGCTGTATGCTTTGAAAAACGTTTTAAAAAGAAGCCGTTTTGAGACGGAGGATAACATATTGGATCTAGCAAAGGATGAGTTCACCATCAATGATTGCATGGATCTTATCAGCGAAAAACTGGAAATTCTACAGAAGGTAAATATTGTTGAGATTTTTTCCCTTCACAATTCAAAGAAATTTGTCATTGCTGTTTTTCTAAGTATACTTGAGATGTCCAGACTGAAAAACATCAGGCTGGTCCAAGATAGGATTTTCGGCGAGATTTTCATTCAGAAAGCTTAGGGGATGGTAATTATGGAAAAAGATAGAGTTAAAAGCATCATTGAAAGCATTTTATTTGCCTGGGGAGACCCGATCAAGGTAAGCGAACTTAGCAAGATAATAGAGATAAAAGAATCACAGCTGCGTGACATACTAATTGAAATGGAACAGGACTATATAGTGGCGTCAAGGGGTATCGTGCTAAAAACCTTTGGAGACACTTATCAGTTCAAGACCAAGGATATCAATTATGATTATGTTGCAATGCTATTCAAGACCAACACCCGTTCAAATCTATCTACTTCAGCGCTGGAGGCTTTGTCCATCATCGCCTACAAGCAACCTATCACAAAAATTGAAGTGGACATGATCAGGGGTGTCAAATCAGACTACATTCTGAGAACACTGATGGACAAGGATCTTGTCGAGACAAGGGGTAAACTGGATAAGCCGGGTAAGCCTATCATTTACGGTACTACTAGTCATTTTCTGGCATACTTCGGATTAAAGTCCATAAAAGACCTGCCACCCCTTAAAATTACACCCGAATCTCTAACAGGGGATCAGGAGGGAGTTTTCCATGGGTGATATAAGGCTTAACAAATTTATAAGCAATTCAGGCTATACGTCTAGAAGAAATGCAGATGAGCTTATCTTTAATGGGGAGGTGACTGTAAATGGTGTCGTGGTTATTGAACCGGGATACCAGGTGGACTCCAAATTGGATCGTGTTGAAGTCTCAGGAAATCCTATTGGTGTGCAAGAGGATTTTATCTATATCATGCTCCACAAACCTGAAAAATATATTACCACCGTAAAGGATCAGTTTGACAGACCGTCAGTTTTAGATCTCATCGAAATTAACGACAGAATCTATCCGGTTGGAAGACTTGACTATGATTCTAAAGGACTCTTATTGCTGACCAATGATGGGGAACTGACCTTTAAGCTGACCCATCCCAGTCATGATGTTCCCAAAACCTATCTCGTACAGGTAAAGGGTAATCTAGATGCTGCTATTATTGCCAAGCTTTCTAAGGGAATCTATATAGACGGATACAGAACCAAGCCCTGTGAAATAAGTGTAATCGGTGAAATTGAACATATCACTAAGCTGTCAGTAGTGATCAGCGAGGGTAGAAATCGCCAGATCAGAAAAATGTTTGAGAAATTTAAATGCCGTGTTGTTGACCTGAAACGTGTTTCCATAGGAGAGTTACATCTAGGAGACCTGCCGGTTGGTAAATGGCGCCATTTAACCTCTAAAGAGGTAGATTATCTAAAGGAACGAATATGAGTGTAAATATTTACAATATTGTACAATACTATCACTTTCTGATTTCTGAATTTCTAACTGAGGACTGTATTGCTGTAGATTGTACCTGTGGAAATGGAAATGACAGCTTATATTTATGCAACACGATGAAAGGCAAAGGTTTTCTGTATGCATTCGATATTCAAGAAGAGGCCGTTCAAAATACGAATGAACTTCTCAACAAGGCCTGTGAATTCAACAACTACAATGTGATACACGATTCTCATGTGAATGTGGATCGATATATCTCGGAAAAAGTACAACTTGCCGTTTACAATCTAGGTTATCTGCCAGAGAGCAAATCTGATATTTCGACAAATCCAAGTACAACTATACCTGCACTGGGAAAAATGCTCAAGCAGCTAAAATTGAAAGGTTACATTATCATAGCCGCTTATACGGGTCATGACAAGGGGTTGGAGAGAAATGGCATTTTTGAATATCTTGAAAAGCTTGATGACAGACTATATAAAGTTGTCAATCACAGAATAATCAACATCAATAATTATCCACCTGAACTGTTTATCATCCAAAAAATGCATGAAACAAATTAATTGTTTCATGCATTTTTTTATCAAACTTTTAATATAAAAGAAGATATTCATTAGAATATGCAACAAATGAAGGACATCCTGCATTTAAGAATAACTATGAATTATATCTTGCAAAACAGTTAGGGGTTTGGTATCCTTAAAAAGGAATTAATTTGTTTAATACTAGGAGGTATCATATGGGTACGCCCAAAATGGTAGTCGTGAACAAGGAATGGTGTAAAGGATGTGGCATTTGTGTCGCATTTTGTCCCAAGAGTGTTTTGGAGCTTAAAAATGATGTCGTTGACATCGCACGACCTGAGGATTGTATAAAATGTGGGCAATGTGAACTAAGATGTCCTGATTTTGCAATATATCTTAAGGAGGTACCTGAGAATGTCAGATAGTATAAAACTGCTTCAGGGGAATGAGGCTTGTGTCGAGGGTGCTTTGGCAGCGGGAATGGAATTTTACGCAGGTTATCCAATAACGCCATCTACTGAAATAGCTGAAATATCAGCTCAGAAATTACCAGCTATTGGAGGTCATTTCATACAGATGGAAGATGAGATTGCTGGTATGGCTGCCACATTAGGTGGTTCATTAGCTGGAAAGAAATCTATGACTGCAACCAGCGGTCCCGGGTTTTCATTGAAACAAGAAAATCTAGGATACGGATGCATCGCTGAAATACCTTGTGTCATTGTAAATGTTCAAAGAGGTGGACCGAGCACTGGCTTGCCTACGTCTCCTTCACAGGGAGATATCATGCAGGCGAAGTGGGGAACCCATGGGGATCATCCTGTTATAGCCCTGTATCCAAACTCAGTCCAGGAGATTTTTGATATTACAATAGAGTGCTTCAATATGGCTGAAAAGTATAGGACTCCAGTTATACTATTACTGGATGAGATTATTGCCCATATGAGAGAGAAAGTAGACCTCTCGTCAAAAGATAGAATCAAAATCATCAATAGAAAAAGACCAACCGGTCCTAAGGAAGGTTATCTACCTTACAAGGCTGATGAGGATCTAATTCCTAATATGGCTGATTTCGGTACTGGTTACAGACAGCATGTCACTGGTCTAACCCATGACGTAACCGGTTTTCCAAGCAACAGTCCAACAGTCGCTCTTGATATGATGACCCGCCTGATGAAGAAAATAGAGATAAATAAAAAAGACATTATAAAATTTGAAGAATATAGACTTGAGGATGCTGATTTTGCCATTGTAGCATTTGGCGCTACATCTAGAGCAGCTAAAGACACGGTTAATAGACTCAGAGAAGTTGGTATAAAAGCTGGTCTGTTCAGACCTATCACCATCTGGCCTCTAGCAGAAGATGCATTGATCAGTCTATCAAAAAAAGTAAATACAATAATTGTTGCTGAAATGAATATGGGTCAATATGTAAATGAGGTTGAAAGAGTAGCGTGCAAAAACTGCAATGTTGAGTTCTATGGTAGAATTGACGGACAACCTATTAACCCAGATGAGATTTATGATTTTGCTAGGGAGGTGCTGAAATGAATACCAGTGCTTTAGTCAAAGAATACTTCAGAGAAGAGAAATTGCCTCATATCTGGTGCCCGGGTTGCGGTCATGGCATCGTCATGCATGCGGTAGTAAGAGCCATTGACAATCTGAAGCTGGATCCCGAGAAAATTTGCATCGTTTCTGGCATCGGTTGCTCATCCAGGGCATCTGGCTACATGAACTTCAATACTCTGCATACAACTCATGGTAGGGCACTTGCTTTTGCCACTGGCGTCAAGATGGCTAACCCCAACCTTGAAGTACTTGTACTGACAGGTGATGGTGATTGTTCAGCTATAGGTGGGAATCACCTGATTCATGCCGCAAGAAGAAACATTGATATAACAACGATAGCCTTTAATAACAACATATATGGAATGACCGGTGGGCAATACTCACCAACTACACCAACAGATTCTTATGGTACTACAGCACCCTACGGCAACATCGACAAGACCTTTGACCTGTGCAATCTGGCCAAAGCTGCCGGTGCAACCTATGTCGGTAGATCAACAGCGTATTATGCAAAGCAGTTGACGACTCTGGTGGAGAATGGAATCAAGAACAAAGGATTTTCCTTTGTTGAAGCTGTCAGCTCATGTCCAACCTACTATGGTAGAAAAAACAAAAAAGGCGATGCTGTCGAAATGATGAAAAGTCTGAAGGATGACTATATCGATATCAAGATTGCTGAGAAGAAACCTGAGTTGGCTGAATCTAAAATTTTAATGGGCGAGTTCTACAACAAGCCTGAGGAAGAATACACCGAAAAATACCAAAAGATCATTGATCTGTTGAAGAAGGAGAGATAACATGCCTAAAAAATATGAAATCCGATTGTCAGGGTCAGGCGGGCAAGGGTTAATCCTAGCAGGTATCATATTGGCTGATGCCAGTCTATTGCAAGGTATCAACGCTATCCAATCCCAATCATACGGTCCCGAGGCTAGAGGTGGTGCCAGCAAGGCTGAGGTTATCATCAGCGAGACAGAAATCAATTATCCAAAGGTACAGAAGTGTGATATGCTTCTTTGTCTAACACAAAAATCTTATGATCAATATATTGCATCCTTAAAAAATGATGGTATACTTATAGTAGATGACAGCATTGAGCTGAGAGGGGCGAATGGTTTTAAGATTTTTAGCCTACCAATCCTTAAAACTTCGAATATTGAAATGAAAAGACCTATGGTTGCCAACATCATCTCCCTAGGTGTCATCAGTAAAGTACTAGATATTGTCAAAGAAGAGAACATCCTTAAGGCTGTTTTAAAAAGAGTTCCTCCTGGAACTGATGAAATCAACAAAACTGCTTTTTATAAGGGTGTATCCATGATTTGACGAAAAGGATGGTCAAATGGCATTTAAAACTAATGAAGATTTAATCAAAATCATTCAGAGCAATTATTATAAGTTCAGTAAAGGACAAAAGGCAATTGCCCAGTTTATCATTGAGCAATATGACAAAGCCGCTTTTATGACAGCTGCCAAGATAGGCAAGACAGTCGATGTTAGCGAATCAACTGTGGTAAGATTTGCAACAGCTCTTGGATTTGATGGATTTCCTGATCTTCAGCAAGCCTTGCAGGTCATGATCAAGAATAAGTTGACTACTGTGCAGAGGATTTCTCTGAATGAAACGCCAAAGGATTCCGAAGAATTCATCAACAAGATATTGAAAAATGAGATTCATTCCTTAAAAAATTATCTTGAAGATCTAGATCAGGAACGACTCAACAACGCAGCTTCATTGATTTTAGGAGCTAAAAAAATATATATTATGGGTATGAGAAGCTCCTATGCTTTAGCTCTATATCTAGGGTTCTATCTGGATGTTATTGTGGAAAACGTAAAGATAGTCAACCAGAACACTAACTCAGTGTTTGAGCAACTGGTCAGAATCAATGAAAACGACCTTTTTATTATCATCAGTTATCCACGCTATTCCCGTCAAAGCATGGATGCAGTTAACTTCGCAATGGATAGAAAGGCAAAAGTCATTGCCATAACGGATACAGAGGCTTCTCCATTCTATCAGCTGGCTGATATCGCTTTGCTTGGTAAGAGTAATATGGTGTCATTTGTTGATTCATTGGTAACACCAATGGCAGTAATCAATTCACTCATCATGAGTGTCGGTATGCAGGAAAAGGATGAAATAGTGAAGTATTTTGATCTTTTGGAGGATGTTTGGGACAAGTACAGTATCTACAATAAAGAGAATGACTTCAAGAAGTAAGACAACCGGGCTCTGATCCCGGTTTTTTTTGTTGTTTTAATTGTCAAATTATACTATAATATTAAAGGTGATTTTATGAAGACGATACGCGGTGCCATAACCATCAAGAATAACTCAGAAACTGAAATAAGGACCAATACCATCATATTGCTTGAAGAGATATTGAGTGTCAACAATATAACCGCTTCAGAAGTTGAAAGCATTATTTTTACTGCCACCAAGGATATCACCAGAGCCTATCCGGCAAAATTCGCCCGTGAAATCGGGTTTGAAAATGCTACCTTAATGTGTATGCAGGAAATGAACGTTGAAGGCAGTCTGCCTTTATGTATCCGAGTACTTATGTTTATCAATCAATCGGAATTAACGAACCCGACACATGTTTATCTGAAAGGTGCGGAAAAGCTCAGACCGGATTTAAAAAAGCTTTAAATGGAGGAAACATGATCATTGCAATAGATGGGCCGGCTGGTGCCGGGAAAAGCACAGTTGCAAAAAAAGTCAGCGCGCTTCTGGGTTTCATGTTTATCGACACAGGGGCTATATATAGGGCTATAACATATAGTTTGATTAAAGACGGAATCGAGCTAGACAACATTGAATTACTAGAAGACTATCTCAACAATATCGACCTCAAATATACTAGCGAGCATATTTATTTTCAAGGCTCTGTCATTGACCGCGAAATCCGTGAGGAGATTATTACAAGCAAAACCTCAGATTATTCTAAGAATTCCATTATCAGATCATTTGCTACTGATTTTCAAAGAAAGTTGGCTAAGAATAATAATGTTGTCATGGAAGGCAGAGACATAGGAACGGTTGTTTTTCCAAATGCTGACTTCAAGTTTTTTCTTACCGCTAGCTATGAAATCCGTGGGCTTAGACGATATGAGGAATTAAAAAAATCAGATGACGATGTATCTCTTGAAGAGACCATCGAAGCCATAAGAATTAGAGATAAAAACGACAGCAACAGGGAATTGGCCCCACTAAAAAAGGCTGCGGATGCAGTCGAGATTGATACATCAGATATTGGTATAGATCAGGTCATCGATATCATAATCGGGTATGTCAGGATGGAGGATTAATGTTTTATAAGTTTATCAGGATAATTGCAATTATCATTTTGAAGATCCTGTTCAGAATAAAAGTTCATTGTAAGGAAAACTCTCTGATCAATGAGGGTGAACCATTGGTCTTATGTGCCAATCATTCATCCTGGTTTGACCCCTTTGTTGTCGCTATCACTTTCAAAGATGAAGTTAGCTACATGGCTAAGAAGGAGTTATTCAATAATAGTATTCTCAAATTTCTACTGACGAGAATTAAGGTTTTTCCTGTGGATAGAGAAGGCAATTCTTTGACTGCCCTTAAAAACTCCCTTAAAATATTGAAGAACAACAATACACTGGGTATTTTCCCAGAAGGAACTAGAGTCAAGGGTTTTAACGAAAGCTCCGTTAAAGGCGGAATTGGTATGCTGGTTGTCCGATCGAAAGCAACAGTTCTTCCTGTCTATATTGACTCCAAATACAAGTTATTTGGTAGGGTTGATGTCTATTACGGCGAGAAATATGATTATAATCATTTGGATAAAAGCGCACTGGATTCGAAACAGTATACCGACATAAGTGTTGACATCATGAGAAGGATCTACGACTTAAAAAATGTTTTTATGGATGACAGCAATGGAAATAATTAGAGCAGACCACTATGCTACCTGCTTTGGTGTCGACAGGGCTTTAGAGATAACAAACGACGCATTGGAATTGGAAGATGAATTATTCTGCTATGGAGAGTTGATTCATAATAATGACGTCTTGGAAAGCCTTAAGGGCAAGGGCTTACATATAATTGAAGATATAAGTGATTTGAAGGACTCAAGTCTAGTAATACGTTCGCATGGTGTTGGTCACTCTGTATATGACTATTGTGAAAAAAACAATATCCGCATCATAGATGCCACCTGTCCAAAGGTCAGACGAATTCATGGTATAGTACGACAGTGTTGTGATGATGGTGATGATATCATTATATTCGGTAACAAGGACCATCCTGAGGTTGAAGGAATCAAGGGCTGGTGCGAAAAGGGAGTCTACATTTATTCTGACCTGAATGACTATAAAATCAACCATTTATATGCCGAAAACAAAACTTGCATCGTTTTTCAGACCACTTACAATATAAATAAATATAATGAGATAAAAGAATACTTTTATTCTTTAAATAATAATGCTATTATAGTAAAGGACACCGTCTGCAGGGCAACGGAGCTAAGACAGGAAGCAGCCAAAAAATTGGCCGTAGAATGTGACTCTGTCTTGGTAATCGGTGGTAAACAAAGCTCGAACACAAAAAAACTGTATGAAATTTGTAAGGAACTCTGTGACAATACCTACTGGATTGAAAACTCCGATGAGATTCCTTATGATTTGATAAAAAATTCTAAGAAGATCGGTATTACAGCAGGAGCATCGACTCCGCTGAGAATAGTCGAGGAGGTTATTGTTAATGTCAGAACAAAATGAAATGCATGAACTGCTAGAAAATTTCGAATTCATTAAAATTTTTCCAGGAAGACAAATAAAAGGGACTGTAATCCTTGTTGAAAGGGATAAGGCTTTGGTTAACTTCGGTTACAAGTCAGACGGTATCATAACAAAGGATGATTACACAATGGATGATGTGGAGGATTTGCGTGATATCCTAAATATCGGAGATGAGATTGAAGCTGTAGTAGCTAGTAACAGCAATGATGATGGGAATATTGTCCTGTCAAGAAAAGATTTTGAGGAACAACACAAATGGGATGCTATAGTTGAGTTGATGAAAACAGGTGAAACTGTAACGGTCAAAACAACTAACTCAAACGACAGTGGTGTAATTGCAGAGTTTAAAGGATTCAGTGGTTTCATCCCCGGATCACACCTATCAAAAGGTAGAAATGCTGTACCAGCCGATTTTGTCGGTAAGAATCTTGAAGTGAGAATCATAGAAGCTAAAATGAAAAACAACAAGAATAAGTTGATTTTTTCTCGAAAAGTGCTGGAAATAGAAGAAGCAAGAGCAAAAGAACAGCAAGCATGGGAAACAATCGACACCAAGGAGACTTATGAAGGAAAAGTAAATCGTGTTGTTGATTTTGGTGCATTTGTTGAAATCAATGGTATAGAGGGACTCCTTCACATCAATGAAATATCTTGGAACAGAATAAAGCACCCTTCTGATGTTTTGAAAGAGGGAGATGTAATCAGTGTCAAGGTTTTGAAAAAAGATCTTGAAAGAAAAAGAATATCTTTAAGCCTGAAAGCGACACTTAAGAGACCATTCGAACTATTCACCGAAAACTATAACGCTGGCGATATCGTAACAGGTAAGGTTGTATCCTTGACTGATTTTGGCGCTTTCGTTGAGATAGACAATGTTCAGGGACTGTTACACGTATCTGATATCTCATGGGATATGGTCAAGCATCCACAAGATGTGTTGAAGGTTGGACAAGAGCTTGAAGTGAAGATATTGGCAATAGACAGTAAAAAGGAAAGACTATCACTAGGTGCCAAGCAGCTTTCTGAAGATCCATTTGTAAAATACACGAAAAACTTGAAAAGATTTGATGTTGTCAAAGGTAAAGTCACTAGCATGACAACTGAAGGTGTAGTGGTTGAGTTAGCTGATGAAATAGAAGGATTTGTGCCTACTAAACTGGTTTCAAAAGACAAGCTGAGAACACCGGCTCAAATACTGGAAAAAGACCAGGAAGTTGAATGCAAGATTACAGATATCAACAGAAAATCAAAAACCATCAAACTTACCATGATCATAGAAAATGAAAATGAAGATAAAAAAGACAACAAGGTTGAGAATTTAAGCAGTTACACCCTAGGAGACGACAATTTCACAATAGGTGACTTATTCACTAAAAAATAGTTGTTAGTTCACACTAACAGCTTTTTTTTTACTTTTTTGATCCGATGATTTAATTTTATCTCATTATATGATAAAATATTGTAGTTTGAATATAGAACATAAAACAAAGGTGATTAGATGGATAGACAATTTTATATAGAAACATTCGGGTGTCAGATGAATGAGTATGATTCCGAAAAAATCAGTGGTCTCTTGAATTCTCAAGGCTATATGGAAACGACATTAAGAGATGAAGCTGATTTGATTATTTTTAACACCTGTTTAATCAGAGAAAACGCTGAGAACAGGCTATATGGCAATCTTGGAGAAGTGAAGAGACTCAAGCTTGCCAATAAGGAGAAAATTGTTGCTGTCTGTGGCTGCATGCCACAGAATCAAAAGGTCAGGGAAAAGATGCTAAAAATGTATCCCTTCGTCGATCTAATATTTGGTACCAATACCTATGACCAGCTTCCGGAGCTTTTGTATGACATCGAGCAAAAAAAGAAAAAGGTCATATCCATTGTTGAAAACAGCGACAATCTCAAAGAAGAGGTTCCCAAGTCCAGAAAATTCAGCCATAAGGCTTTTGTCAACATCATGTATGGCTGCAATAATTTCTGCTCTTATTGTGTCGTACCCTATACAAGAGGCAGAGAAAGAAGTAGAGATAGGCAAGAAATCATAGATGAGGTAATCTCATTAGGGCAAAATGGATATAAGGAAATAACCCTGTTGGGTCAGAATGTAAACTCCTATGGAAATGATATAGACGACCGTTATCAGTTTCCTGATTTGTTGCGGGATTTGAACAAAATCGAAGGTGTAGAAAGAATCCGATTTATCTCATCACATCCAAAGGATGTGAACCTGGAGTTTATCAAGGCGATAAAGGAATGCGATAAGGTGTGCACCCAGATTCATTTGCCGGTACAGTCAGGCAGCACAAAGGTATTGCATGAGATGAACAGAAAATATACACGAGAGCAGTATCTGGATTTTGTGAGGATGGCTAAGGCTGAAATACCTGATATATCGATCTCGACAGATATTATAACCGGTTTTCCCGGAGAAACTGAGGAAGATTTCAATGAAACGCTTAGCCTGGTAGAAGAGGTTCAATTCGATTCTGCATTTACCTTTATCTATTCAATCCGACCCGGAACAATTGCAGGCAAGAGAACTGATCAGATCGATGATAAGGTCAAACAGGAACGATTTGACAGACTGCTAAAAACCCTTTATCCCATATTCGAAGCAAACAATCTGAAATACATAGGACGGACTGTGTCTGTGTTGGTGGATGATGTGAGCAAAAACAAAGAATCATACCTGACAGGCAGAAGTGAATCAGGTAAACTGGTACATTTTGTCGGTGAAAAGGATCTGATAGGTCAGATGGTAAATGTCCGTATAAAAAAAGCCAAGACCTGATTCACTTCTGCCTGTCAGGTATGATTCTTTGTTTTTGCTCACATCATCCACCAACACAGACACAGTC